>CAIUOO010000546.1 GCA_903900795.1 uncultured Gemmatimonadota bacterium
CCCACCCCCTATGTGCCGCGCGTGGCCGGTGGGGCACAGCTGCAGCTGAACACGGCCGCGCAGCACGCCACCGTCGCGTGGCGCGGCATGGGTGCCCGGCCGTACACCGCCGGCCCACGCAATCCTGACTTCGAATTGGCCGCGCTGTCACTCGTTGACATCACCGTCGCACAACAGCTGCGCGCGCTGCCGCACTGGCCGTGGCCCCACCTCGACGCCTTGGCCGCGCTCTCGCTCGAAAATGCCGCCGATGCCTCGTGGCAGTCGGTTCGCGGTTTCCCGTCGCCCGGGCGCGCCTGGGCGATGTCGTTCACCCTGCAACACTCCCCTCGATGACCCCGCAGGTCCGCTCTCGCTCCACCGTTCGCCGCCGCACCCTCGCCACCTCCGCCGCCGTTCTGCTTACGGCGCTCGCCGCCTGCGGTGATGACGGGATCAACAACAGCACGCCCCAGCCGCCGCGTGGCATCATCGTGCTCGACGGCTTCATCCAGCCCGGCCTCACCTTCCTCGGGGACACCGGCAGCGCGAGTACCAAGCTCACGCTCGCACCGACCTCCGAGTTCGATGCCGGCGGCTTTACGCTGCTCCGTGACACGGTGCTCACGGTCTCGAGCCGCGGTGCCGGTGACCTGCTGTACGTTACCGACGTGCGTACGTCCACCACTCGTCGCATTCAGCTCCCTGCGCGCAGCAATCCGTCGCGGGCCCGTCTCCTGTCCGGTGCGGGCGGACAGACGCTCATCGGTGCGGCACTGCGCGATTCCTCGAGCGTCGCGCTCGTGTCCTTTGCCGGTACCGGCACCGCGACCAGCACGCGGATCTCAAACGCCGGCACCTGCCCGACCGATCTCTTTCAGTTCGACAACGCCACGTGGATCGTCGACGCCAACGCGAACTGCAAAGTGAACTACGCGGTGCAGGGCGACGTCCGTCTTATCCGTGTGCCGAACACCGGCACCGCGCGCGACACGATCGTCCTGCCGGGACTGCGTGGCTCGGGCGCGTCGGCACTGCTCGACGGCGACGTGGCATACATCAGCGCCGGTGGTGATGCCAGCTTCGCATCCTTCCCCTACACGCTGATTGCCACGGGGGGCATCACCAAAGTCGATCTGCGCGGCAAGCGCGTGATGACAGCCAAGAAGATGCCGGCCAACACGTACGGCGCCGGTGTCAAGCTCGGTCTCGACGGGTTCCTCTACGTCTCGCTTTATCAGGACCTGTCCTCGTTCACCAACCGCATCGTCAAGATGCGCACGGCCGATCTGAGCTTCGTCACGTCGGCGTCGGCCGACTGGCTGATGCTCACCGGCGCCGCCGGCACCGCCGTCACCTGCGGCAGCGGGCAGGCCGACGCGCTGGGTCGGCTGCACTGTATCCAGAACGGCACCGGCTCCGTCACGTCGATGCTGGTGTTCAGCCCGGCCGGGACCGAGGTCCGCCGCGTAGCAGCGAATCAGGGCGGCGTGGACATGGCCATCCGTCCGTAATCAACGTCAACGCCGTGGGCGTAGTAAGCGGGTCGCCGGGGCAGTCGCTAAGCTCCACCCATGTCCCTGATCACCACCGACGCGATCGTGCTGCACGCCGTGCCGTATCTCGAGTCGTCGCGCATCCTGCGGCTGGCGACTCGTGAGGCCGGCGTGCTGTCGGTGGTGGCCCGTGGTGCTCGCTCGTCGAAGAAACGGTTCGGCAGTGGCGTGGATCTCTTCGCCGAAGGGCAGGCGCAGATTCAGGTCAAACCGGGGCGTGACCTCCATGCCCTCAACGCGTTCGATGTGACCCGCTCGCGGGCCGGCCTGGCCGCCGATCTGGGCCGGTTCACCGCCGCGAGTGCCCTCGTGGAGTGCGTCCTGCGCGTGGTCCACGACGAGGCGGCGCCCCGAGTCTATCACGGGGTTGCTGCGGGGCTGGACGCCATCGCCGAGGCCTCTGAGGCCGATACCGTATCCCTGACCCTTGGCGTCTTCTGGCGGCTGGTCAGTGAGGTCGGCTTTATGCCGACGATCGATCGGTGCGCCGAATGCCACGCCGAGATCCCCGCCCAGGCGGATGCGCGCTTCAGCCACGCCGCCGGTGGGGTCCTGTGCCCGTTGTGCGCCAAAATGGCGCCCGCCGGTCGTCGGCTCCCCGCCTCCGCTCGCGAGGTCATTTCCGCGTGGCTCCGGGGCGATCAGCCCGACGTCGAGCCGGCCGACTGTCGGGCGCACCAGCGGCTGTTGCGGGAGTTCGTCACCCAGCACCTCCCCGACAGCCGCGAACTCCGGGCCTTCGGGGTATGGGAGCAGGGGCGGTGGTGAGCAGGGGCTGCCCGGAATGTCCGGGGAATGTTGCTTGACGGCCCCCGCTACGCGTCCTACCTTGCAAGAGACCTGATTCTCAGGTCCGATTTCCACCTTTCACTTGGAGACTTCGACTCACAACCCTGATTCGTCAGTCGGAGAAGCAACATGAAACGTGTGTGGGGAGCACTGGGTCTGGTGCTCGCTCTCAGCGTAATCATGCCACGGGTCGCGGCCGCGCAGGATAGC
>CAIUOO010000547.1 GCA_903900795.1 uncultured Gemmatimonadota bacterium
GCGAGTTCGAGGGTGATCGTTTTCTGGACCAGCGTGCCCACGAAGTACGGCGGCACGAGATTGCCCACGGAATAGCTCGCGAGGAGCGCCAGCACGATGCCGGTGAACAACGCGATGAAGATGCCAATGGGTAGCGACTCGACGCCGAGGATGCGCGCGTGCGTGCTGAACTCGGGGATCCAGTCTTTGGTGTCGCGCATCGCGGTGAACGTCGCCATGACGAATCGCGTACCGGCGCCGATCTGATCGAAGAACGATCGGGTGCCTCGGCCGATGGCGCTGACGCGCTGATGGACCGAACTCATGGCCACCCGATCCAGATGCCGACGGCTGACGCTGCTGCCAGCGCGAGTAGGCCGGTCGCCGCACGCGCACGAAAGTGTGGTCCACCCATGGTGACCACGACCGCGAGCTTCAGCATGGTGTTGGAGAGCACGCCGATACCGATCGCGGCGGCGGCCACGCGCACGTTCGCCGGGTCGGCGCCGTACCGTGTCATCGACACGGTGAGGGCATCCATGTCGGTCAGACCGAGCAGCGCTGCCGAGAGGAGGACGCCAGTGGAGCCAACGGCCTGTTGTACCCACGCGATCGCGAACAGGACGACCTGAAAGGCCGCTGCCATTTGCAGCGACGACGCGAGGGCGAGCGGATTCTGTCCATGCGCGGGAGTCAGCGGAGTGTCGTCTGGCATTGGCGACACACGGGTGTTGCGCTGCTGCCAGATCACGAACACGATCAGTGAAAGACCGACGAGAAACGTCGGTAGCAGCACCGGCAGCGCGGCGGTGGCGACGGCCGGTCGCAGCACCGAGGACGTGACGAGTAGGCGCGGGACCAGCATCGTGCAGGCGGCGACCACGCCAAGCGCGAGTGGCAGTGCCAGGTCCGGATCGGTTCGGCTTCGGCGACTGAACGTGAGTGACACGGCCGTGGAGGACACCAGTCCACCCAGCAAGCCCGTCACGCCGAGTCCGCGCGTTTCACCGATGACGCGCCGGGCGATGTACCCCGTGAAGTTCAGCCCCGAAAAGAGCAGGACCACGATCCACAGCGGTCGAGGCTGAAAGGCACCGAACGGCCCATACGCGCCCGCTGGCAGCAGCGGTAGAATGACCAGCGCGAGGACGGCAAACTGCAGCGCGGCCCGCAATTCGTGTGCGGCCACCTTTTGCAGCGCATTTTGCAACGTCGATTTCTCCGCCAGCAGCAGCACGCACACCACGGCGGCAGCACTCGCCAGCGTGCGGTGGCCGAGGGCGGCCGCGGCCCCCATGGCCACGACGAGGATGGCGGCGACTTCGGTGGTGCCGTCAGTGGTCGTACCGGGTCGGCGCAGCGTCGCGGCGTACGCCGAAATCGGGAACAGCACGCCGGCCGCAACGATGACGGCGGCGAGCGCTGGCTGGCCATCTCGGAAGAACCAGCCGCCGAACCCACCGATTACCCCGAGCAGCGTAAAGGTGCGGACGCCGGCGAAGCGGCCGTCGGGGCCGGTCGTGTGTCCCGACCATTCCCGCTCCACGCCCACGGCCAGTCCGACGAGCGCCGAAACCAAGAGGTCGAGAGCGAGTGGAAGATCAAGCATTGGAGGCAATGGTAGCACGGAACCCGCTCGACGGGAGGGGAGAATCCCCGACTTCGCGCAATCCGGATTGACGCAGGCGATTCCCGTGGCTATCCTTTCATCCGGATACACGGATATATTTAAAACATGACCTCGCCACGCCTTGCCATTCACGACCATATGGTCGAGCTCGCTGACGCCACGAGGTGTCGGCTGCTGTCGGCGTTGGAGCGGCAGGAACTCACCGTGGGTGAATTGGCCACCGCGCTGCAGCTGCCGCAGAGCACGGTAAGCCGGCACCTCAAGATTCTGGCCGACCAGGACTGGATCGCGTCGCGGGCCGAAGGGGCGAGCCGCTGGTATCGCCGCAATCCGCGGCTCGACGCTGACATGCGGGCCTTGTGGGAGATCGTGCGATCGGCCTTGGGCAGCACGCCCGCGTCGTTGCAGGACGCGGCGCGCATCGATGCCGTGATTTCAGCCCGTCGTGCCGGCACGCAGGCGTTCTTTGCCACCGCCAGCGCCGAATGGGATGCGATGCGCAACGACATGTTCGGCGGGCGCGCGGACCTGAGCGCCGCCCTCGCGTTGCTCGACGAATCGCTGATCGTCGGTGATCTGGGATGTGGCACCGGCGCTCTCTCGGCGGCACTCGCGCCGCATGTCTCGCATGTGCACGCGATCGATGTCTCGCCGGCCATGCTGTCGGCGGCGTCCTCGCGGCTGGCCGCCTGCAGTAATGTCACGCTGTCCGAAGGCACGCTCGAAGCGCTGCCGCTGGGCGATGCGTCGCTCGATGCGGCCGTGCTCATGCTCGTGCTGCATCATGTGGCCGATCCGCTGCGCGCACTGCGCGATGTCCGTCGCGTGCTCCGCCCCAACGGCCGACTGCTCATCGCCGACATGCGTCCGCACGCGCAGGAACGCTATCGCGAGCAGATGGGTCACGTCTGGCTTGGCTTCGATCAGCTCGAACTCACGGCGTGGCTGCATGACGCCGGCTTTACTGCAGTCCGCTATGTCCCGTTACCGGTGGACCCCGATGCCACCGGCCCTGCGTTGTTCTCCGCCACGGCGCGTTGCTCCGTGGATTTTCATTCCGACTTTTTTCTCAGGACTCATCCGTAAATGTCTACCGTCGTCGTCACCGAACAGGGTGCAGCGCCATTGGCGTCGCTCGATCGTCCCACGTTCGCCGTGCGTGATCTCGCGCTCGCCGAGTGGGGTCGCAAAGAAATCCGTCTCGCCGAATTCGAGATGCCGGGGCTCATGGCGCTGCGCGCCGAGTATGCCGGCCAGCATCCGCTCAAGGGCGCCAAGATCATGGGATCGTTGCACATGACGGTGCAGACGGCCGTACTCATCGAAACGCTGGTCGCACTTGGTGCCGATGTACGTTGGGTATCGTGCAACATTTTCAGCACGCAGGACCATGCCGCGGCCGCCGTGGCCGTGGGGCCGCACGGTACGGTGGAGCAGCCGAAGGGTACGCCGGTGTTTGCGTGGAAGGGTGAGACGCTCGAGGAGTACTGGTGGTGCACCGAGCAGGCGCTGATGTGGAGCGACGGCACGGGTCCGAATCTGCTGCTTGATGACGGTGGCGACGCCACGCTGCTCGTGCACAAGGGCACCGAGTACGAGAAGAGCGGCGTGATCCCGGGCTTCGACAGCGATAACGAGCCGGAAGAGTGGGGCGTAATTCTCGATCTGCTGCGTGCCGAGCAGGCGAAGCACCCGGGCCGTTGGACGAAGGTGCTGGCCGGCATCCGTGGCGTGAGCGAAGAGACCACCACGGGCGTGCATCGCCTGTACGAGATGGAGC
>CAIUOO010000548.1 GCA_903900795.1 uncultured Gemmatimonadota bacterium
GATGCTCGCCAGCGTATCGCTGATCACCGTCAGCGTGGTGAGACCGAGAAAGTCCATCTTGAGCATGCCGGCTTTTTCCAGCGCGTTCATGTCGTACTGCGTCACGATCACGCGCTCGTCGTCGCCGCCACCGCCCGCACCTTTCGAGGCCTGTGTGCAAATCGGCACGAATTCGTCGAGCGGGCCCGGCGCAATCACGACGCCGGCCGCATGCACGCCGGTGTGACGCGACAACCCTTCCAGCGAAATCGCGAAGTCGAGCAGTTGCTTGTAGCGCGGTTCGTTCTGATAGAACGCCTTCACCTCCGGCACCTGCTCGATCGCTTCCTTCACCGTCAGCGAGAAGTTCGGCGCATTCGGAATCAGCTTCGCCAGCGCGTCCGTTTCGCCCGGCGTGAAGCCGAGCGTACGACCCACGTCCTTCACGGCGGCGCGCGACTTCATCGTCCCGAACGTGACGATCTGTCCAACCGACTCCTTGCCGTACTTCTGCCGCACGTACTCGATCACTTCGCCGCGTCGCTCGAAGCAGAAGTCGACGTCGACGTCGGGCATCGAGACGCGTTCAGGATTCAGGAAGCGTTCGAAGAGCAGGTCGAACTCGAGGGGGCACACATCCGTGATGCGCGTGGCATATGCCACCAGCGAGCCGGCCGCCGAACCACGGCCCGGTCCCACCGGTATCCCAAGGTCGCGCGCCGCCTTGATGAAGTCGGCGGTGATCAGGAAGTAGCCGGCGTACCCGGTCTTCGTGATGACACCCAACTCGTAATCGAGCCGCTCCTGCACGTGCGTGGGGAGCGGATCGCCATAGCGCGCTTTCGCGCCGTCGGTGGAGAGGCGCACGAGGTACTCGTTCTCGGTCTCCACGCCGGGCGGCAGCGGGAACGACGGCACGTAGTACTTCTTCGCGAACTGCACGTCTACCGAATCCGCGATCGCCAGCGTGTTCGTGAGCACGTCCTCGCGCCCCGGGAAGAACGGGCGGATTTCGTTGGGCGGCTTGAAGTACAAGCCGTCGTCGTACTTCATGCGATCGCGATCGTTGCGATCCTTGCCGAGGCCGATACACAGCAGCACGTCGTGGGCGTCGTGATCCTCATGCTTCAGGAAGTGCGCGTCGTTGGTGGCGATGACGGGCAATCCCAGCTCGTCACCCAGCGACAGGATCTTGGCGTTGAGCTTCGCCTGTCCCTCGCTGGTGTGCGCCTGCACTTCGAGGTAGTAGCGGTCCTTGAACAGCTCGGCGTACCACGCGGCGGCCTCACGCGCTGCGTCCATGCGGTCGTCCATGAGGTGACCGGCCACTTCACCCGCCAAACACGCCGACGAGACGATCAGCCCCTCAGAGTACTTGGCCAGGAGCTCGCGGTCGATGCGGGGCTTCGTGTAGAAGCCTTCGGTGTACCCCAACGACGACAGCTTGACCAGATTCTTGTAGCCCACCAGGTCGCGGGCCAGCAGCACCAGGTGATAGTACGGCTTCTGACCCGGTCCGGGGCGACCACGCGTGCGACGGTCTCCCGGCGCCACGTAGGCTTCCATCCCCATGATGGGCTTCACGCCCGCCTTGCGTGCCTTCTCCTGGAAATCCCAGGCAGCATGCATGTTACCGTGATCGGTGATCGCCAGCCCCGGCATTTCGTAATACTGGGCGCGCTTGATCAGATCATCGATACGATTCGCACCGTCGAGGAGCGAATACTCGGAGTGGCAGTGCAGATGAACGAACGACATGGACCGAGAATGATAGCCGATCAGGGTGACGAAGCACACGGGATTGACAAGGGCGCTCGGATGCCGCAACGCCGCGCGTCACGAAACCGGCCGTCGTGGCGATCGCTGCGCCGCATCAGCGGTGTTGCGGCCGTCCTGCTCGCGGTCGTGCTCGGGGTAACCCCCACCGGCTGCTACATCTCCCGCGCGGCCTACGAGGAAGCGCGCATCCTGTCGCGCCGTCAGCCCATTACGCGGCTGGTGGCCGATACCGCTACCGATCCGGCCCTGCGGGCCAAGCTCAGTCTGGTGCAGGAGGCGCGTCGCTTCGCCATCGACTCGCTCGCGCTTGCGGCCCGGAAGAGCTTCACGGCCTACTCGCGCCTCAACCGCGACACGCTGGTGCTGGTCGTGTCCGCGGCCTATCGCGACCGCCTCGAGCGCAAAACCTGGTGGTTCCCGGTCGTGGGACGCTTCCCGTACAAGGGCTTCTTCGACTTCCCCGGCGCGCTGCGCACCGCCGAATCGC
>CAIUOO010000549.1 GCA_903900795.1 uncultured Gemmatimonadota bacterium
ACGCAGTTACCCGTGAACGATCTGAGTGCGATGGTGGGGCGTCAGCTGCCGTTGTTCGCGATGCTGATTCCCTTCTGGCTGATCGGGGTGATGGCCGGATGGCGCTCCATCCGCGAAGTGTGGCCGGCCTGCCTGGTGGCCGGCGTGAGCTTCGGGGCAACGCAGTTCTACGTGAGCCAGCATTTCGGTCCGACGCTGGTGGACATCAGTGCCTCGCTGGTGTCGATCGCGTCGCTGTTGCTGCTGCTGCGCGTGTGGCGCCCGCGCACGGTGTGGCGCTTTCCGGGAGAGGCACCGCGCGTTGCCGCGGATGTTGCGCCACATCGCACCGCACACGTACTGCGGGCGTGGATGCCGTGGGGCATCCTGTCGGTGCTGCTGTTCTTGTGGGGGCTGCCGGCCATGAAGGCGTGGCTGAATGCGCAATCGCTGTTCACGTTCCCGGTGCCGTTCCTGCATCAGGCCGTGCTGCGCACGCCGCCCGTGGTGGCGATCGCGAAAGCGGAGGACGCCATCTTCACGCTGAACTGGCTGTCGGCCAGTGGCACGGCACTTCTGCTCACCGGCGTGCTCTCTGGCGCACTGCTGGGGATGGGGCCGCGGGCGCTGCTGCGCACGTATTGGGAGACGCTGCTCAAGGTGCGCGTTTCGCTGCTCACGATCGCCGCAATGATGGCGCTGGGTTTCGTGACGCGCTACGGCGGACTCGATGCCACGATCGGGCTGGCGTTTGCGCGCACGGGCGTGCTGTTCGCGTTCTTCTCGCCGTTGCTGGGGTGGCTTGGGGTGGCGCTCACCGGCAGCGACACCTCCAGCAACGTGTTGTTCGGCAACCTGCAGCAGATCTCGGCGCAGCAGGTTGGCGTCTCGCCCCTGCTGGCCGCGGCCGCGAACAGCTCAGGGGGCGTCATGGGAAAGATGATCGACGCCCAGAGCATCGTCGTGGCCGGTGTGGCCACGGGGCAGCATGGTCAGGAAGGCGTGATCCTGCGCTACGTGTTCTGGCACAGTCTCGCGCTGGCGTGTCTGGTGGGCCTCGAGATCTTCGTTATGGCGCACTGGTAGCAGCGAGCGCCCGCTCGATGTCCGGAATCATGTCGCTCGGTGCCGTGGTGGGATCGAAGCGCTTGATGACTTGTCCATCGCGACCGATCAGGAACTTCGTGAAGTTCCACTTGATCGACGTGGTGCCCAGCAGGCCAGGCTTTTCGTTCTTCATCCACTCCCAGAGTGGGTCGGTGGCATCGCCGTTCACGTTGAGCTTCGACGTGAGCGGGAAGGTGACGTCGTATTTCGTGCTGCAGAATTGCACGATGGTGGCTTCGGTGCCGGGTTCCTGCCCGCCGAACTGATTGCACGGGCAGCCGAGCACCGTGAGTCCCTGCGCGCGATACGTGCGCCACAGTGCTTCGAGGCCGGCATAGTGTGGTGTGAGTCCGCACTGACTCGCCACGTTCACCACCAGCGTGACGCCACCGGCGAGTGACGACAGCGGCAGCGCGTCACCCGTGATGGTTGTGACCGAGAAATCGGAGAGGGTGTGCGGCGCGCTCACGGACGGGCCGCCGGGGCGGATCCCACCGTGGCCGTAAACGGCACGCTCATCATGCTTGGTCCCCACGACA
>CAIUOO010000550.1 GCA_903900795.1 uncultured Gemmatimonadota bacterium
ACCGAGAATGATCTTTTCGCGCGCCATGTTCCGGCTCCGTGCTACAGCACACAGACGTCTTCTGCACCGGGTGCGCCGCCTGCATTCGCTGGGCGCGCTTAGCCGTTTTCAGGCTCCCCGATGGATCTCCCCCCGAATGGGGTGAGCCTTGCAACGTAGTGCGACCCCGACGTGCTCGCAAGTCGCGTACCCCGAGCAGGTTGCAAGGCCCCATGAATTCGCAACCCGAAGAAAATACGAAGAGCCCCCCCGTCGCACTCTGTGCGCCACTCGGTGCGCCGCCCGGTGAACAGCCGGAGCACGGGCATGCTCCTCATCGGCTGTGCTTGTACATCATGTCCACCAATTCGTCGTACATGGCATCACGCTCGGCGCCGCCGGCGGCGATCGCCGACGCGGCGCAGTGCTTGAGGTGATTCCGCATGAGCTCGCGGCCAACCGACCGCAGCGCTTCGTGGGCCGACGAGATCTGGGTCAGGATGTCGGCGCAGTACCGATCGTCCTCGACCATCTTCTGCAGGCCGCGGATCTGCCCTTCGATGCGCCGGAGTCGCTTGAGGTTGCGGGCCTTGGTGTCGGGGTCGACCGCCACCGCCTTACGGCCGGTCTCGTCGTGGCTTCCGCAGCCGCAACCGGGAGCGTGGGCCCGCTCAGTGGACGCCTGCGAAGACGTGTCGGACATCCGTGTCGCTCCGGGGATTGGTGGATCAGCGCGAGGGCGCCACGGAGGATATTGAGATACCCCGGTCCCCTATGTCAACACGGGCACCGGCCACGTGGAACACGAAGCCCCCGCAACCACAGGATGGTTACGGGGGCTTCAGAGACCGAGAGCTCACAACCGGGATCGAACCGGTGACCTCATCCTTACCAAGGATGTGCTCTACCGACTGAGCTATGTGAGCGACCTGCCGATAGCGAAGCCAGTCGCAAAAAAGCACCGACTCCGTTAGCGCTAATCGTAGACGAATTGGTGGTCATCGGCAACCCCTAGCTTACGGCTTGGGTGGTGCATTCGCCGCGAATTCCTTCGTCCATATCAACGACTCCGAGTCGCGACCGAGTGTCGCGACAGAGCGCGAGCCGCGCTTCAGCGACGTCTTTTCGGGGGCCGAGTCATCTCGTGATCGATCACCGCGTCTTGCGTCTCGCGAGCGCCATCATGATGAGCGCTGCCGTCGCCACGGTGCCGATCACCACGGCGCCACTCGACGGGATGGCAAGCCACGCCAACGACTCCTTCGCGGCACCTGTACTGCCGAGCGACGGCGCGCGAAAACCGGCCAGCAGCCAGAAAACGGAGTAGCCCAAGGCACCAGCCCCGAGTCCGAGACTGATGAGCCGCGTCCACATTGCTCGGGTGCCGAGCATGACGACGAGCAGCGTGAGGCCGAGCGCGGCCGCGCCAAGTCCGCCGGCATGCAAGTGCGCGCGTTGCATGTACGCCCACGACTTGTCGAGCACCGCCTTCGCGGCCGCCGGATCATCGTTGTAAACCGTGGCGCTCACGGCGGCGGCCGCATCGGCCAATCGCGACTTGATCAAATCCTCGTTGAGCCCAAACACGACGCCCATGCCGTAGCCGAAGAGCAGCGTGGCCACGGCGCACAGCAGACCGGGGAGTGCGGCGCGAAGGGCCTCGTCGTCGTGACGGAGGAGATTGTCCGGTGCGGTCATGAGTCGACTCCATTTCAGAAAAGGGGGAGACCCCAGACTTACGTCGGATCACCGCGATTGCCCGTCAGCGAAGTCCTTACGCACCCGACCAATGCAAAAAGCGCCCGGTCCATGACTGTTGGACCGGGCGGCTTCTTGCGTTGTCTGGTACCACGAACCACAGAGCGGGAGACGGGACTCGAACCCGCGACATCAAGCTTGGAAGGCTAGCGCTCTACCAACTGAGCTACTCCCGCGTTCTCCGATGCTACCCGCTGAAACCGCCAACGGTCCTGCAGTGGTGAGGGAAGGATTCGAACCTTCGAAGGCTTGCGCCGACAGATTTACAGTCTGTTCTCGTTGGCCACTTGAGTACCTCACCGAGGCTCTCTCCGACGCGCCATGGCGGGCGCGGCTGCCGAGCTTTGAAAGAGCTGACGGTCGGGATTGAACCGACGACCTGCTGATTACAAATCAGCTGCTCTACCAACTGAGCTACGTCAGCAGAACGGGCATACGGCCCATTCCGGACAAGATGAGCAGGATAATCCGACGGGGCCCCGAATTCAAGCAGTCCCGCGCGGATACCCGTAGGGAGTCACCCCTTCCGCCAGCGCGTCCCCTCGGGGCCGTCCTCGATCAGGATGCCGCGTGCGGTCAATTCGGCGCGCGCGGCGTCGGCGGCGGCAAAGTCCCGGCGCTCGCGGGCAGCCCGACGGGCGCCCAGCCGTTCCTCGACCCACGCGGCCAGTTCGGCGTCGACGTCTTGCTCCGGTACGAGGTCGAGCACGCTGTCCATGAGCCGGAACGCGGCCCGGGCCCGTTCCAACGCCGGCAGGTCACTGCCCTGTTCGTCGAGTTCTTTGTTGGCTTCGCTGATGAACGTGAAGAGCGCCGCCAATGCCTCCGGGGCATTCAGGTCGTCGAACAACGCCTCCAGAAACGCCCGCTCCGCCTTCGTGGCGGCATCGGCGAGCGCCGCCGTTCCGGACGTGGCTTCGGACAGCCGCAGCGCAAACGCGCCAATGCGATTCACCGCCGCACGCGACTGCTCGAGCGAGTCGTCGCCCAGATTCAGCTGCTTGCGGTAGTGCGCGTTGAACACGAAGTGGCGGTACGCGGTACCGCTGATCCCCTGCTCGCGCATCTCGACCACGTTGGCCACGTTGCCGACCCGCTTGGCCATCTTGGCGCCGTCGGTGAGCAGGAACTCGCCATGGCACCAGCAGCGCGCGAACTGTTTGCCGGTGGCGGCTTCGGACTGCGCGATTTCGTCTTCGTGGTGCGGGAAGATGAGATCGATACCGCCGGCATGCAGGTCGAAGGTTTCGCCGAGGTATTTCATGGCCATGGCGGAGCATTCGAGGTGCCAGCCGGGGCGCCCGCGGCCCCAGGGTGAATCCCAAGCGGCGCCGGTGGCTTCGTCTTCCGGCTTGGCCGCTTTCCAGAGGGCAAAGTCCTGCGCGTTTTCCTTGGCGTACTCGTCCTGAGCAACGCGCGCGCCGGCGCGGATCTCCCGCTTGTCGAGTTGCGACAGCTTGCCGTAGTCCGGAAAACGATCGATGGCGAAGTACACCGAGCCGTCGTCGGCGATATACGCCACGTGGTTGGCGACGAGACGCTCCACGAGCGCGATCATCTCGGGGATATGCTCAGTGGCCTTCGGGTAGCACTCGGCATCTTCGATGCGGAGATAGCGCCGGTCGCGATGAAACAGCTCGGTGAACGGCTCCGTGACTTCGAGAATGTTGGCGCCGGTGGCGGCCGCCTTCCGGATAATCTTGTCGTCGACGTCGGTGAGGTTCATCACCTGTTCGACCTGCCAGCCGGCCAGCCGAATGACGCGCCGCAGCAGATCCTCGAAGAGGAACGTCCGGAAATTGCCCAAGCGCGCCGGGTTGTAAACCGTCGGTCCACACGTGTACATACGCACCGTCTGTCCATCGGCGGGTGCGAACGGCTCGACGCGGCGCGCGAGCGTATTGTACAGGCGGAATTCAGGCATCGAAGTGAAGGCGGGCGTGGTGTGGGATCTCGCTGGGATCTCGCTGGGATCTCCCGACGATTTCTTGCGTTCGTTGAATGTAGATGGTAAGTCACCCATGTTGCCCCCCCACCTTAACCCGGACCGTCTCCAT
>CAIUOO010000551.1 GCA_903900795.1 uncultured Gemmatimonadota bacterium
CGCTACCTCTTCCCACCTGTCGCTCCCTATCCCGTGACTCTCTCGTCCGCCCCGCGGAATCGCATGCTACGTTCGTCCGTGACCCTGATGGCCGTGGTCACGGCCGTTTCCCTCGTCGCGACCGCCACGACGGCCCGCGCGCAGGTCACTCCGCCGGCGACTACACCGGTGCGGCTCGCTGCCGCCGTGGCCGACTCGTTTGCGCGTGCGGCTCGCGCCCGTCCCCGTCCGTCGTTCAGCACGCTGCGCGTGACCACGGCACCGACGATCGATGGTAAGCTCGATGAAGCGATGTGGTCGCAGGGCACGCCGATCCGTGATTTCGTGCAGCGCGAGCTCAACGAGGGCGTCCCCGCCTCCGAGCGCACGGAAGTGCGTCTGGCCACCGACGGGGTGAATCTGTACATCGGCGCGCGCATGTACGACCGCGAGCCGCAGCTCATCGTGCCCGGCGAAAAGATCCGCGACGTGCAGCTCGCGAACAGCGATCACATCGCCTTCATCTTCGATACGTACCACGACAACCAGAACGGCTTCGTGTTTGCCACGACCCCCGCGGGCGTGGAGTACGACGGGCAGGTGATTCGCGAAGGCGAGGGCGGTGGCGCACAGGTGGCCGGCCAGAACCGCATGCAGGCTGGCGGCATGGGTGGCTTCAACGTGAACTGGGACGCCAGCTGGACGGTGTCCACCACGGTCGACTCGCTCGGCTGGACGGCGGAGTTCCGTATCCCGTTCTCGACGCTGCGCTATCAGTCGGGCAGCGCCGAGCAGACGTGGGGCATGAATGTGTCGCGCAACATCCGTCGCAAGAACGAAGAGCTGTACTGGGCCTTCAGTCCGCGGCAGTTCAACCTGTATCGCCTGTCGATCGCCGGGAATCTGTCCAATCTCACGCTGCCCGTGCGTCGCATTCGCACGGTCACGCCGTATGTGCTCACGTCGTCGCAGGAACGCTGGACGAGCGGCGTCAAGCAGGACAGCAAGCGCCCCACGGAATTCGGCGGTGAAATCAAGTACGGTGTCACCCCGGCGCTCACGCTCGACCTCACCGTCAACACCGATTTCGCGCAAGTCGAAGTCGATGACCAGCGGGTGAATCTCACGCGCTTCCCCATTTTCTTCCCCGAGAAGCGCCCGTTCTTCCTGGAGAACGCGGGTGTTTTTTCGGCGGGCACGCCGCAGGCGGTCGATCTCTTCTTCACGCGGCGCATTGGTATCTCCGGCGACGGCACACCGCAGCCGATTCTGGGAGGCGGTCGTTTGTCCGGCCGTGTCGGTGGCACGACGGTGGGCTTGCTGCAGATGGTCACGGACGCCCCCGACGCGCTGAACCCGGGGCAGTCGTTCACCGTGGGACGCGCCACCCGCGAGCTGTCGGCGCGCTCACGCGTGGGTGCGATGATGGTGCAGCGCATGTCGACGGAAGACGCCGGCGATGTGAATCGCACCTTCGCGGTCGATGGCCGCGTGGGACTCGGCCAACGCTGGACGTCTGACTGGTGGGCGGCGCGCACCACCACGCGCGATCTCGACGGTGACGCCAACGCCTTCAGCGGACGCATCGCGTATCAGACGAACGTGTGGAATCACAACGCGCGCATCGCGCAGATCGGTGAGGACTTCAATCCGGAAGTCGGCTTCATGAGCCGTCCGGGCGGCTATCGTGCGTACGACGTCTCGCTGATGCGTCTGGTGCGTAAGCCGGAGTGGGCGTGGTTCCGCCAGTGGAACCCGCATGTAAGCTACCGCAGCGCGTACGGCATCAATGACGGTTTTTATCAGTCGGGCTACTGGCACATCGACCTCACCGAGATCGAACTGGCGAACAGCACAAAGTTCGGCCCCGAGTACAACATCTCGCACGAGGGGCTTCAGGCGCCCTTCACGATCGCACCGGGCGTCGTCCTTCCCGCCGGCCAGTACGACTGGGGCACCTTCGGCTGGGATTATGTCACGGATCCCAGCGAGAATATCACGGCCACCGGCCGATTCGATGTGGGGCAGTTCTGGACGGGACGTCGCAGCGGTGGCAGTGGCACCATCACCGTGCGCCGTGGGGCCACGTTCTCCGGCTCGTTTACCGCCGATTACAACGACGTGCGGCTGCCGCAAGGGAATTTCATTCGCTCCCTGCAGGCCGTGCGGCTGAACTACTTCTTCTCGCCGCGCATTTTCGTGCAGACCCTCACGCAGTACAACAATCAGCAGGCGATCTTCTCGTCGAACGTGCGCTTCGGCTGGCTGAATACGGCGGGTACCGGCTTGTTCATCGTGCTGAATGACGGACGCGCAGCCAACAGCTTCTTCGACCTCGGCGCACCACAGCAACGCTCGGTGTTCCTGAAGTACACGCGCCAGTTCGGCACGGGCGGTTGATCGTTCGGGCACCCGTAGCGAAAGTGTCAGTGACGGCCGATCTTTCCGATTCGCCGTCACCGACACTTATCCGTTGCCCATCATGAACATTTTCGAAGCCATTTCCGGCCGCCGCTCCATTCGCAAGTTCACCGACCGCACGCCCACGCAGGCGGAGCTGGAGCAGTTGCTGCAGGCCGCCGTCCTGGCGCCGATCCATCGCCTCACGAATCCGTGGCGCTTCTACGTGCTCGGCCCCGAGGCGCGCGCGGCTTATGGCCTCGCGTTGGGCAACCGCAAGGCCAAGAAGGCCACTGACGAAGCGCAGGCCGAGACGATCCGCCGCAGCACCAGCGACGATCACCGCGCGCAACCGTGCATGCTGTTGGTGGCGATGGTGCTCAACGAGAACGCCGAAATTCGCGAAGAAGACTACGCGTCGACGATGATGGCCACGCAGAACATCTGTCTCGCGGCCACGGCCATCGGACTTGGCACGCACATCCGGTCCGGCGCGATCATGGACGATCCGGCCGCGCGCGCCGCCGGTGGCGTGCCCGAAGGCGAGCGTATCATCGCCGTGCTGACGGTCGGTGAGCCGCTCGAAACGCCCGAGGCCAAGCCGCGTAGCGCAGTGGCGGACGTGACGCACTGGCGCGACTGATCCGTTGCTGATCGCGAGATCGTTAACCGCCAGAACACGGATGACACGGATTACACCGAACCAACACGGATAAGCGGTGTGCGCGTCCACGGATCGTGCGTGAGACCATGAACGCTTTTGGCTTATCCGTGTTGTTTCCAAGGCATCGGTGTCATCCGTGTTCTGGCTGTTTCGATGCCCGCGTACGCACCACCTACATCCGGCCCAGCACCCACCCCGGCAGCACGGCCAGTACCAGCGTGCCCACGAGGCACAGCACACCCGCAGTGCGCGCCATACCACCGGCACGCTGCTCAGACGGTGCCGCCTCACCCGCCGTCATGAACAGCAACTGGATCACGCGCAGATAGAAGTAGATACCGAGGTAGCTGCCCACGAGACCGAGCACGGCGTACGTGGTGTAACCGGCCGCCACGACGTTCTTGAAGATCAGGAACTTGGCCGCAAAGCCCGGGAACGGCGGCAAGCCGGCCAGCGACAGCATGGCAATGGCGATCATTGCGGCCGCGAACGGATTGCGATGATACAGCCCCTTGAGCGCGTCGAG
>CAIUOO010000552.1 GCA_903900795.1 uncultured Gemmatimonadota bacterium
AGACTACGGCGTGCGGGTGATTCTGAGTCTGATCCGTGCCAAAGGATGGATGGGCCGTACGTTTGGACGGGACAGCATCGCCTCCGATGCCGCCGCCGCGCTCGATCACCGACGCGTCGAAGCCACCTACCATCTGCTCGATCCCGACACGCGGGCCATGTACGACGGCTTTGCGGAAGGGGTCAACCGCTACATCCGCGCCAATGCGGCCACCCTGCCGGCCTGGGCTGCGCCCGTGTTTCATGGCCACGACGTGGCTGCCGGCGACATCGGCAGCGCGAATACCGCGGCGGCCGAACGCCTCGTCACGCGCTGGATGCAGCGCCGCGCGGGCACGGTGCCCGCGTCGGTGGCGCCGGCACGTGACACCGCGGACGCCCTGCCGGAGCTGCCGCGATTCGGCGCCGATGCCGACGTCGGCTCCAATGCGTGGGCGCTCGCCCCGAGCCGCACCACCTCGGGGCGCGCCATCTTGTTGCGCAATCCGCATCTCGCGTGGACGGCCGGCTACTGGGAGGCCCACGTTACGATTCCCGGGCAGCTCGATTTCTACGGCGATTTCCGGATCGGTAGTGCCTTCTCGGTCATCGGTGGCTTCAACCGCGATCTGGGATGGGCCACCACCAACAACGCCCCCGATCTCGACGAGGTCTACGAACTCGATCTCGATCCCGCCGATCCGGACCGCTATCAGTTCGACGGCACCAGCATTCCGATCCGCTACGAGCTCGTCACGGTCCCCTATCGGATCGGGCGCACCGACGATTCGCTGGTCAGCGAAACGCAGCGGGTGCCGTTTACCCCGCTCGGCCCGGTGGTGTATCGTACGGCCACGAAACTCTACGTCGTGCGGGCCGGCCCCGACGGTGAATTCCGCGCGGGGGCGCAGTTTCTCGCCATGATGCGGGCCCGCAGCCTCGCCGAATGGAAGCGCGCCCTCGCCATGCGGGCCCGCGCCACCTCCAACCTCACGTACGCCGATCGTGACGGCAACATCCTCACGATCTGGATGGGCAGCGTCCCCCGGCTCCCCACGGCGTCCGGCGGTGACTCGGTGCCCATTCCGGCGCGCGGCTCCGCCGACGTGTGGACGCGCCTCATCACGCTCGACTCGTTGCCGCAGACGCTCAATCCCAAGGGCGGCTACGTGCACAATGAGAACGACGCCCCGCATTTCGCCAATCTCAACGCCCTGCTCGATACCGCCCGATTCCCCGGCAACGTGGAGCGGGGCGAGCTGCGCCTACGCAGTCAGCACGCGCTGCAACTCATCGGCGGTAAGGACAAGCTGTCGCTCGAAACGGTCCTGCAGCGCAAGCACAGCATGCGCATGCTGCTCGCCGATCGCGTCAAAGCCGATCTGATCGCCGCCGTGAAGCAGGCGGCGCCCACCGCGGCGGTTACGCAGGCCCTGACCGTGCTCGAGCGTTGGGACAACACGGTCGCCCCCGCCAGCCGCGGCGGTCTGCTCTTTGAAACGTGGTGGCGCCGCTATCAGGCGCAGGCGCGCGATTCCGCCTACGCCGAGAAGTGGTCGTGGGACAAGCTCACGTCCACGCCGCGGGGGCTCGGACAACCCGATCGCGCGGTGGCCGCGTTCACCTGGGCCATCGACGAGATGCTGCGCCGCTACCAGCGCGTCGACGTGGCGTGGGGCGACGTCCATCGGGTGCGCCGCGGTACCATCGACGAGCCCGTGGGCGGTTGCAGCGGTGCCCTGGGCTGCTTCCGAGTGCTCACCTACGAGCAGCAGGCCGATGGCACGCGCACCGCGAATTCCGGCGACGGATGGGTGCTCGCCGTGGAGTTCGGGGCGCGGGCCCCACGCGCCTTCTCGGTCCTCGCGTACGGACAGAGCGCCGATCCGTCCTCGCCCCATTACGCCGATCAGGCCGCGATGTTTGCGCGCGGTCAGTTCAAGCCGGTGTTCTTCCTCGACGCGGACATCGCCGCGCACACGATTCGCACTTACCATCCCTGATCATGCATCGCACCGTCCGTACCGCGCGCGGCCTCGTCCTCGCGCTCACCTGTGCCCCGGTCTTCGCGTTGTCGGCGCAGCCCCGCGGGATGTCGGCCATCACGCGGGCCGATCTTGAACGCGATCTTTACGCCATGGCGGGCGACGGCATGCGCGGTCGCGAAGCCGGCACCCCCGATGAAATGCGGGCCTCGATGTGGGTGGCCGAGCAGCTGCGCAGTATCGGCGTCAAGCCGGTCGGGCAGGACGGCAGCTACTTCCAGTGGTTCAACATGGTGCGCACGCGCGTCTCCACCGTGTCCACCAACGGCGCGGTCGGCGACACGCCGCTCACCGTGTGGACGGATTTCGTGCCGCTCGGATCCGCCAACGCCGACGTGAGCGCACCGGTGGTGTGGCTGGGCGATGGGGCCGATTCCACCATCGACGTACGTGGCAAGATCGCCGCGATTCAGATCACCGCGCCCCCCGCGGCGTCAATCCGCACCACCACGAACTCGAAGGAAGTCCGGTACGCCAACGCCGCCATTACCGTCGCCACGCAGCGCGTGCAGCGGCGCGGCGCCGTGGGCATCATGTTGGTGGCCGACTCCACCACCGACGTGGCCTTCGACGGGCTCGCGGTCCTGCGTGAGCGCGGCACCTACGACGTGGACGGCGGCGCGCCGCGCTTTGCCGGGCAGGCCACGCAGGCGGCCCGTCCGCAACCGGCGCGCACCGCACCCACACCGGCCGTGTTGGTCCGTGGTCACATGGCGGCGCGGCTCACGGCCGGCGCCACCGCCGAGTTCCACGTGCGCGTCGAGCACTTCACCACCCCCTCCAGCAACATCGTCGGCGTCATCCGTGGCACGGATCCCGTGCTGCGCAATGAGTACGTGCTCTACAGCTCGCATCAGGACCACGACGGCGTGCGCTACGTCATCGACGGCGATTCCGTGTGGGCTGGTGCCGACGACAATGGCACCGTCAGCGTGGCCTTGCTCGCGATCGCCCGCGCGTTCGTGAAGCAGCCCGGCAAGCGCTCGGTGCTCTTCGTGTACCACGGCGCCGAGGAACGAGGCCTGCTCGGCTCGCGCTATCACGCCGCGCATCCCGTCGTTCCCCTGAAGAGCATCGTGGCCGTCCTGAACGGCGACATGATCGGCCGTAATCACCCCGATTCGGCCAGCCTGCTCGGTATTCAGCCGCCGCATCGCAATTCGAGCGAACTGGTCGACATGGCACTGCGGGCCAATACGCTCACCGGGGCCTTCAAGCTCGACTCGATCTGGGATCGGCCCACACACCCCGAAGGCTGGTACTTCCGCAGCGATCACGTGCCATATGCGCGTCTCAACGTGCCGGCCGTCATGTACTCCACCAACCTGCATCCCGACTATCACACCCCGCGTGACAAGCCCTCGGCCATCGACTATCCGAAGCTCACGCGCATGACGCAGTGGATGTATCTCACCGGATGGTACGTGGCCACGACCACGAAGCGCCCCGCGATCGATCCCGGCTTTAAGCTGGAACGCTGAGCCGTCGCACGAGCGCGACGCCGACGGGATATACGGCAGGATGTACGGCGGGGGGACGCGTTTGCGTTCTCCCTCCTCGCTCCCCATTTTGTTCGGCACGTCTCGGCATTGGTCCGGGGCGTCACCTACTGAGGAGGATGTGCGATGCAGGCATTCGTGCGCCGCATGCTGGGCCCGGCGTTGGCAGTTACCGCTCTGTCGTTGACCGCAACGGCGGCCAGTGCAATCACTTGGCAGGCGAAGCCCCAGCTGTCCATCGAAGCGGAGCGGTCGCCGCAGGGCGCCCGGATCACCTTCAAGGGCAAGAACTGGCCGGTCGCCGCTCGCATCAAGCTCACCGCCACGCGGGCGCCGGCCTCTACTAAGCCGCAGGATTTCGGGATGATCGATGCCGACAGCGCCGGGCTGTTCAGCGTGCGGAAGGTGGCGATCTGCACCACGCCGAACCAGGAAGACGGAGCGCTCGAAACGGTCACCTTCACCGCCGCCGATTCGGCGACCGGAGTGAAGGCCACGGCGACCACTCGCGGGGGCGCCTGGGTCTGCCAGTAATCCGGATCGCTCTCCACGCTGGGGTCGCGGTGTTGCCCTCCGGGCAGCACCGCGATCGTGTATCCGCCTCCGATCCTTCCCGGTAGAGCCGCGATATGTTCGTGATTTTCGTATGCCCCATCTTCTCGCCGGCGGCTACGCAGATGATTGAGGCGGCGCTCACCGTGCCGCAGGTGCGGCTCGGTGTCATTGCGCAGCAACCCCTCGCCGCACTCGCCCCGAACGTGGCGGCGCGGCTGGCCGCGCACTGGCAGGTCGATGATGTCACGAACGCCACGTCGCTCGAACACGCCGTGCGCGCCCTCGGCGCCTCGAACGGCGCGATCGCACGGTGCTTCGGTGCGTACGAGCAGCTGCAGCAGCCGCTCGCCACGGTGCGCGAACGGTTCGGGATTCCCGGGCTGTCCAGCAACGCCGCGCACAATTTCCGCGATAAGGCACGCATGAAGGACGCCCTGCGCGCGGCCGGTGTGCCGGTCGCGCGGCATCGGCTGATTACGTCGCGCGACGACGCGTTGGCATTCATCGCCGACGTCGGCTATCCGGTGGTGCTCAAGCCGCCCGCCGGCGCCGGCGCCATCGCGACGCAGCGGATTCGCGACGTCGCGTCGCTCGATACCATGCTCGTGAACTATCCGGCGACCGCCGCCCAGCCGATGCTCGCGGAGGAGTTTCTGCGCGGCACGGAGTACTCGCTGGAAACGGTGTCGGTCGATGGCCACGCGATGTGGCACTCCCTCACGCGATACGGCCCCACCCCCCTCGACGTCGTGGAGAACGCGTGGATTCAGTGGACGGTGCTGCTCCCGCGCGAAGTTGATGCCGTCGAGTTCGACGATATCCGCGCCGTCGGGGCCAAGGCCCTGGCCGCGCTGGGGATGGGGACCGGCGTGTCGCACTGTGAATGGTTCCGTCGCGAGGATGGCACGATCGCCATCAGCGAGATTGCCGCGCGTCCGCCCGGCGCCAATATCACCACCATGATCTCCCGGGCGCACGATATCGATTTCGTGGCTGCCTGGGTTCATCTCATGATCAACGGCACCTTCGATCCGCCCGAACGGCGCTACGCGGTCGGCACCGCGTACCTGCGAGGGCAGGGCACCGGTCAGGTCCGTAGCGTCGAGGGGATCGAGGCGATCCGGCAACAG
Organism: uncultured Gemmatimonadota bacterium; assembly: GCA_903900795.1. Classification (GTDB taxonomy): domain Bacteria; phylum Gemmatimonadota; class Gemmatimonadetes; order Gemmatimonadales; family Gemmatimonadaceae; genus Gemmatimonas. The sequence continues at coordinate 5,208 of CAIUOO010000552.1, forward strand.
TTCGGCGCGATGATTTGCGATGCCCGGCTGCCGGTCCCGGGACAGCATCCGACCGGCAGCTACGAGGGTGAGGGGTACATCATTGTCCGTCACCCGGAAACGTCCGTGGTCGAGCACGCATTGCACTGTATTGTTTCGAGCGTCCGCGTCCGACTGGGCTGAAGCCCCATCCCCCATTTGCTCAAACGCCCTGTGTCCAAAACCGTGTTGATGCTGACCCCGGGGTTCCCCGGTGAAATGCCACTGTTCACGCGTGGCCTGTCCGAGCAGGGCGCCACCGTGTTGGGCGTGTCGAACACGCCGGTGCAGGATCTGCCGGAGATCGCGCGTCGCCACCTCAGCGACTACCTCCAGGCCCCCGATCTCTTCACGAGTCCGGAGCAGGCGATCGCGCAGATCCGGAGATGGATTGGTGCGCGGACGATCGATCGCGTCTGCTGCCTCTGGGAACCGGGGGTCGAGATCGCCGCGCAGATCCGCGAAGCGCTCGGCGTCCCCGGCCAGTCGTATCAGCAATCGCTGCGCTTCCGCAACAAGGACCTCATGAAGCAGGCACTGGCCGAAGGGGGCATCCGTGTGCCGCACCATGCGATCGCCAGCACGCCGGCCGAAGTCTGGGCGGCGGCCGAGCAGGTGGGCTATCCGCTCATCATCAAGCCGATCGCCGGGGCCGGCTCGATGGACACCTTCCGTTGCGATGACGCTGACGACGTGAAGAAGGCCATCGCCCAGCTCGGGCACATTGCCGTGGTCGACGTCGAGGAGTTCATCGACGGCGAGGAATACACCTACGACACCGTGTGCGCCGGCGGCGAGATCAAGTACTTCCACATCGCCTTCTATCGCCCGCGGCCGTTAATCGCCCGTACCAACGAGTGGATCTCGCCGCAGACGCTCTCCTACCGGAACGTGGACGACCCCAAACTGGTCGGCGGGCGGGCCATGGGCGAGCAGGTCCTGAAGGTGCTTGGCTACGACACCGGCTTTACCCACATGGAGTGGTACCTCAAGGCCGATGGCGAAGCGGTGTTCGGCGAAGTGGCGGCCCGTCCACCCGGAGCCCGCACCGTCGACCTCATGAACTATGCCGGCGACATGGATCTCTTCAACGGCTGGGCCGAGGCCGAACTGCACGGCACGTTCTCACAGGCAATCGAGCGCAAGTACAACACCGCCTGCATTACCAAGCGGGCGCACGGGCAGGGGAGAATCCAGCGCATTGAGGGGCTCGAGTCGCTGCGCCAGCGCTTCGGCGACGCGATCTGCGTGGTCGACCTACTCCCCATCGGCGCTCCGCGCCGCGATTGGAAGAGCACCCTCCTTTCCGACGGCTACGTGTCCCTGCGGCATCCCGACTGGGCAACCACCATCGCGATGGCCGACGCGGTGGGCACCGACCTCAATCTGTATGCAGGCTGAGCGGTCTCCGATCCACCGAGGGGGCCCTCGTCGCGCCGCTGTCGCACGCCTGCCTCACCGATGGTGGGACGCACGCAACGTGGAGCGGGCCCATCAGACACGCCTCAGAGCGGGGACGAAGCGGCTCGGCGCGAAAAAAGGAACGGAACGGCACGGCACGTCACTTGCTGCCTCAACCGCCTGCGGGGTCGCCGATCGGCGGTGCTCGCCATGACCTGAGCCGGAAGCGAAATGTCCCGTATTCTCGACGAGCCTGCGATTGATCCGATCCGTGGCCACTTCTCGCAGCTCTGCGTGATGCTCACGGGAATCGCATCGGGGCTCGTCCAGCCGATGCCCGGCGATGCGCTCCAGCCGGCCACCTACCACATGGGGCGCCGCGACGGGTTCCACGTGGTCGTTGCTCATCTCGCGTCCAGCAGCACCCTCCGCGAGGCCGCGGACAAGTGCGTCGCCTTCGGCGCGGGCGTCGAAGAACGCGCCGATTCGCACCCGTACGGACCCGATTGGTCGCACGGATTCGCGCACGCCACCATGGCCGCGGCGGCGGACATCGCGCTGTACGCCGCGACCCACACGCTCCCGCCCGTCGATCAGTCGCGCCTGCGTGCGGCACGCACCGCCGCCCGTCATCTGTCGCCTCTCGCGCGGCTCTGGGCACAGCGGCCCTCCGCCGGCGCCGAGCCTCCCCGAAGCCATCACGAGTGGTAAGCGACTGAGAGGCTGAGCCGCGCTATATTGCGGCCATGTCTCGAAAGCCTTCCATCGCCCTGGATGCCCGCGCGCTCGATCGTACCCTGCGTCGCATGGCGGACCAGATCGTCGAATTGAATGCCGGCACCGACAATCTGGTGCTCGTCGGAATCCAGCGTCGTGGGGTGCAGCTCGCCGAGCGCATCGTGCGCATCATCAAAGCCCAGGAAGGCGTGGATATCGTGAGCGGTGCGCTTGATATCACGCTGTACCGCGACGACCTGCAGACCGTCGGACCGCGCCCCGTCGTCGGCACCACCCAGCTCCCGTGGACGCTCGACGATCAGCACGTGGTCATTGTCGACGACGTGCTCTACACCGGACGCACCGTGCGCGCGGCCCTCGACGAACTGGCCGATTTCGGACGCCCGGCCCGCATCGCGCTGGCCGTGCTGATCGATCGCGGTGGACGGGAACTGCCCATTCATGCCGACGTCATCGGCCGCAAGGTCGAAGTGAATCCCGGGCAGCGCGTCGATGTGTTCATCGAAGAACTCGACGGTCGCGATGAAGTGCTGATCGCGGCCCGCGACGACGAGGCCTGAGCGTATGGCCGGCCCGCTCGGTAAGGACCTCCTCGGACTGGCGCCGCTCTCGGCGGATCAGATCCGCCTCGTGCTCGACACCGCCGTCCCGTTCCGCGAAATCTCCGAACGCGCGATCAAGAAAGTGCCGACGCTGCGCGGCGCCACGATCGTCAATCTGTTCTTCGAAGCGTCTACCCGCACGCGGATCTCGTTCGAGTTCGCCGAAAAGCGGCTCAGTGCTGATACGGTCAATGTCGCCTCCGCCGGCTCGAGCGTCTCCAAAGGCGAAACGCTTGTGGACACGGCGCGCAACCTCGAAGCGATGAAGATCGACATGGTGGTCATTCGCCATGGCGCATCGGGCGCCGCGCAGTTTCTCGCGGAACGTATCGAGTCCAACGTCATCAACGCCGGCGACGGCACCAACGAGCATCCCACGCAGGGACTGCTCGACATCCTGACGCTGCGCAATCACCTCGGCGATCTCGCCGGACGGCGCATCTGCATCGTTGGCGACGTGCTCCATTCGCGCGTCGCCCGCTCCAATATCTGGGGCCTCACTAAGCTTGGCGCCGAAGTCGCCGTGTGTGGCCCGCGCTCACTGCTCCCCAACGCCATCGGCGAAATGGGCGTGACCGTGTTCGATCGCATCGAAGAGGCCGTCGAGTGGGCGGACGCCTTCAATGTCCTGCGGTTGCAGCTCGAACGCATGCAGGCTGGTTACATCCCGTCGTTGCGCGAATACAATCGCGTGTATGGCGTCACCCGCGCGCGGCTCGAGAAGGCGCCGCGCGACATCCTCATCCTGCACCCTGGCCCGATGAATCGCGGCGTGGAAATCGACAGTGACGTGGCCGACGGGCCGCACTCGGTGATCCTCGATCAGGTCACCAACGGCGTGGCGGTCCGCATGGCCGTTCTCTATTTGCTGGCCGGCGGCAAGCCGGAACTCGCCGAAGCGGCGAAGAAGGGAGGCGCATGAGCCGGGACCTGCTGCTGCGCGGCGGACGCATTGTCGATCCGTCGCAGGGAATAGACACCGTCGGCGACGTCCTGCTGCGCGACGGACGAGTGGAGGCCTGCGGAACCGGAATCGGGACCCCCGATGGCGCCGACGTCATCGATGTGAGCGGCTTGGTGGTCACGCCCGGCATGATCGATGTGCACATCCACCTGCGCGAACCGGGTCGTGAAGACGTCGAAACCATCGCCACCGGCGCGCACAGCGCCGCGGCCGGTGGATTCACCGGCGTCTGTGCCATGCCCAACACCAAGCCCGTCACCGACAATCAGGCCGTTGTCGGCTTCGTGAAGCGTCAGGGCGAAGCCGCCGGCTTTGCGCGCGTGTATCCGTACGGCGCGATCTCGGTGGGGCAGAAGGGCGAGACGCTCGCCGAGATCGCCGAGATGGTCGGCGCCGGCGCCGTCGCCTTCAGCGATGATGGCCGGCCGGTGGAAAGCGCGCAGCTCATGCGCAGCGCACTCGAGTATGCCCGGGCGTTCAACGTGCCCATCGCCGAACACTGCGAGGACATGACGCTTGCCCACGGCGGCAGCATGAACGAGGGCATCATGAGCGCTAAGCTCGGCCTCAAGGGCATTCCCGCCGAAGCCGAAGAGATCTATGTCATCCGCGACATTCTCCTCGCCAAGCGCACCGGTGGGCATATCCATCTGTGCCATCTCAGCACCAAGGGCTCCGTCGAGCTCGTGCGCTGGGGCAAGGAACGCGGCATCAACGTCACGTCGGAAGTGTGCTCGCACCACAT
>CAIUOO010000553.1 GCA_903900795.1 uncultured Gemmatimonadota bacterium
CGGTCGCGGCGCGGTGCGGCGCCCGTTCCAGTACAGGTACACGGGCACCCCCAGCGCGAGGAGTCCCGCGCCGCGCGCCGCATTGCCGGGATTCGAGATGACCGAACCCACCACCACATAGATGGCCGCCGCGATGAAAATCAGCGTCGTGAACGGATGCCCCGGCGCCTTCGTCAACGACGACGCGCCGCCATGCCGCTGCGCGTCGCGCGTGCGGAGCACGAACAGCGTGGCGGCCGTAGACCCAAAAAAGATCCAGTCGGCAAAGACCACGTAGTCGAGCAGTTGGCCGTACGTGCCCGTGAGCAGCAGCGCCAACGCCACGACGCCCTGCGCCACCAGCGCCACCACCGGCGTGCGCGTTTTGGGATGCAGCGCGGCCATGCTCTCAAAGAACAAGCCGTCGGCCGACATCGCCTGATACACGCGGGCCGACATCAGGATCACCATGCCGAGGAAGCCAACCGTGGAGGCGACGATACCGCAGGTGATGAGCGTGCGTCCAGCCGGACCGAGGTACACGAACATGGTATCCGCCGCCGGTGCGCTGCTGGCGGCCAGGCCTTCCACGCCGAGGGCGCGGAGATAGGCGAGGTTCACCAATAGGTACGTCGCCGCCACGACCAGCACACCGAGAATCAGCGCGCGCGGCAAGGTGCGAGCAGGATCGCGCAGCTCCTCGGCCACGGCATTGGTTTGCTGCCACCCACCGAACGAAAAGAGCACGGGCACCAGGGCCGCCCCCATCGCCACGACGCTGGCCATCAGCCCCTGCGGCGGTACCAGCGGTGCGGCAGTCACGGCGGGCACCGGCAAGGCGTGCGCCGGCGACATGATCAACGCGGCGACCACCAGAATGGCGATCGCCGACAGCTTGAGGACGGTGAGCACGTTGCCGGTGGTGGCGCCGATGCTCACGCCCAGCACATTGAGCAGCGTGAGGATCACGATGAGGGCGATGGCGATGGCCCTCGCACTGTCGGGCGCCATTCCCAGTAACGTGGCCAGATAGCTGGCCCCGGTCATCGCCACGGCGGCGATGGCCCCGGTGGCCATGATCAGGAACAGCGCCCAGCCGTACAAGAACGCCGGCAGCGTGCCGAACGCCTCTCGCAGATACACATAAGTGCCCCCCGCCTGCGGACGGCGGGCGCCCAGCTCGGCGTACACGAAGCCACCGATGATGGCCACCATCGCACCGATGCCCCACGCGGCCAGCGTGAGCGGCGCGGTGCCGACCCGCTGCGCCACCACCGACGGGGACAGAAAGATGCCGGAGCCGATGATGCCGCCGACGACCAGCATGGTGCCGGAGAAGAGGCCGAGGCGGGCGGCGTAACCGACCGGCTGGGGCGCGTGTATATCCATGGCGCCAAAGTGGCGTGTGTACATTTCGAGCGCTACCAGTGACCTCTCTTCGACTTTCCGAACCATGACTCTGCGGTATCGCATCGGTTCCCTCACCGCGGCCTGCCTGCTGGCGCTCGGGACCACCGTCGGACTCGCCACGGCCCAGCAGGCGCCAACGATTCCCTACGAAAAGTTCACGCTGCCCAACGGCCTCGAGGTGATCCTGCACGTGGATCGCTCGGTGCCGATCGTGGCCGTCGAGAATTTCTACAAAGTCGGCTCCGGCGACGAGAAGCGCGGCCGCACCGGCTTCGCGCATCTGTTCGAGCATGTGATGTTCATGGGCTCGCAGAGCGTGCCCGTGGGCAAGTTCGACGAATGGCTCGAAGCGGCCGGCGCCAGCAACAACGGCTCCACCAACTTCGACCGCACGAACTACTACGAAACGGGTCCGTCGAACGCGCTGCCGCTCATGCTGTGGCTGGATGCCGACCGCATGGGGTGGCTGCTCCCCACCATGGACAAGGACAAGCTCGACCTGCAGCGCGACGTCGTAAAGAATGAGCGCCGCCAGAGTTACGACAACGTGCCGTACGGACGCGCCTACGAGACGCTCCTGCCGGTGATGTTCCCGTCGAATCACCCGTACTCGTGGCCCGTGATCGGTTCGCTGGCCGATCTCAGTGCCGCGTCGGTGCCCGACGTGAGCGATTTCTTCCGGCAGTACTACGCGCC
>CAIUOO010000554.1 GCA_903900795.1 uncultured Gemmatimonadota bacterium
ATCGTCCAACGTGCGCTCGAAGTACTGGACGGCATGCGTCTGATTCGCATTCGGCTCCAGCGACAACACGAAGCGCGCCAACGAGGCGATCCGTTCTGAGCGCATCGGGTTTCGCTTGTACGCCATCGCCGACGAGCCGATTTGGTTCTTTTCAAACGGCTCTTCGATCTCGCCGAACGACTGAAGCATGCGGATATCGCCGGAAAACTTGGATGTGGTCGCGGCAATGCCCGCGACGACGCCCAGGACCTGCGCATCCACCTTGCGCGAATACGTCTGCCCACTGACCGGGATCGATGCCGCGAAGCCCATGCGCGTCGTCACCAAGCGATCGAGCTCACGGACCTTCGCGTGATCGCCGTCAAACAGGGATAGGAAGCTCGCCTGCGTTCCCGTGGTGCCCTTCACGCCGCGAAACGGCAACTGCGCGATGCGATACTCAAGATCCTCGAGGTCGAGCAGGATGTCTTGCATCCACAACGTCGCACGTTTGCCGACCGTCGTCAGCTGCGCCGGCTGCAGGTGCGTATACCCGAGCGCCGGTTCGTCCTTCCACTCCCGCGCGAATCCCCCAAGGGCCTCGAGCGAGTCGATCAGCTTCTCGCGCAACAGGTGCAACCCGCGGCGCATCATGATCAGCTCGGCATTGTCGGTGACAAAGCAGCTCGTAGCGCCGAGGTGGATGAACTTCCGGGCGGCCGGCGCGACATCGCCAAAAGCATGCACGTGCGCCATGACATCATGCCGGAACTTCTTCTCGTACACGGCCACGGCATCGAAATCGATGTCGTCGAGGTGGGCGCGCATGTCCTCGAGCGCAGCGTCGGGAATGGCAATCCCGAGGCTCTGCTGCGCTTCGGCGAGCGCGAGCCAGAGCCGGCGCCAGAGGCCGTACCGCATCTGCGGGCCCCACAACGTGAGCATGGCGCGCGACGCATAGCGGTCGGCGAGCGGCGAGGTGTACGAGGTGCGGTCGGGTGCGGTCACGTAATCAGCGGAGAGAGAACGACGTCTGGAGATACTGTCGATTGCGCTCGAATACCACGTACACGGGACCGCGAGCGCCATACCGGTCGATAGCGGCCGACGCCGCCTCGGCCGAATTCACTCGCGTCTGTCCCACCTGCACGATCACATCACCGTCCTGGAGTCCGATCTCGTCACGGATGCGATCTGATACGCGATACACCAGCGCGCCGGCGTTTGACGCAACGCCTCGCTCTTGGCGAATCACATCGGTAAGCGACACCAGCTGCAGCTCGCGGAGCACGGTAACTTTCGGCGCACTCACCTCCGGCGCATCCGCCACGGGTAGCGAGAAGCGAAGCTCACGCCCGCTACGGCGCACCGTCACCGGCAACAGCTCACCGACACGCAGGTCGAGCAAACGCGCTTCCCAGTCGAACGGATTCTTGACCGGTCGCGTGCCGGCCGCGATGACCTGATCACCCGCGCGAACGCCGGAGCGGTCCGCCGGGGAACCCGGCACCACGCGGGCAACAATCGCACCGACGGCGGCCGCTTCGCGGGCGCTTTGCACGTCTGGTGTCTGCAGGCGAATACCGACCCACGGCTGACGCACAGCGCCATGGTCGAGCAGATCCTCGACGATGCGCTTCGTGCGATCGATCGGGATCGCGAAACCAAGGCCGACCGACCCGCCACTCGGTGAATAAATCGAGCTGTTGACCCCGACGACCTCTCCCGACGCATTTACTAACGGGCCGCCGGAATTCCCGGGGTTGATCGCCGCGTCCGTCTGGATCATGTCCACGTACACGCCGCCGCCATCCCCGCGCCCAGCAAGATTCCGACCGACGGCGCTCACGACGCCGACCGAGACACTGGGCTCACTGTTCCCGAGGACGAAACCAAACGGATTACCGATCGCGATCGACCACTCGCCGACGATCAACGTCGCCGAACTGCCAAGTGGTGCCACCGGCAGATTCTTCGCCCTGATGCGCACGACCGCGAGGTCGTTGGTTTCGTCGATGCCGACCACCGTGGCGTCGTACGAGGTACCGTCACGCATGCCGATCGACACTTTCGTGGCGCCCGAGATCACGTGCGCATTGGTCACGATGATGCCGTCGCTACGTACGACGAAACCGGAGCCGATGCCGGCGTTGCGCCGCTCGCCGGTACGCCCACCCATGAAGTACTCAAAAAAATCGACCGGGACCTTTTGCACGGTTTCGGTCTGCACGGTCACCACGGCAGGCGCGACGCGCTCCACCGCGGTCGTGATGGCGGTCCGGCGCGAGGCGTCGACGGTCTGCGCGGGCACCGGTCCGACCGGCCGCGCCGGGGCAGGCGGAAGCGTGCGCGCCTGCGCATTCGACGTGCTGGGATTTGCCCCCTCGCAGCCGATCAGCGTCAGCGCCACCAGCATCGTAAGAGTCGAACGCTGGACCATTAGCGGAAGTCCCGGGTCACGCAGCATCGTCGTAGAGCTCGGCCGGATACGTCACCTCGCGGAGCGACAGACCGTGGGCCGGGGCCGGGGCCGGGGTGGCGGAATTGTCGGGCGCCACGAGCAGCCGCGCAATCGTACCGCGCGGACGCCGCCCCTGAGCTACTTCTACCATCGTTCCGACGAGAAAACGCACCATGTGATGGAGAAAACGGTTTGCCGCCACTTCGAACACCCAGCCGCCGTCGCGCTCGATCCACCGAGCACGCTGAATGATGCAGCGGTGGTGATCGTCCGCCGGCGCCGTATTCGCGACGGCAAACGCACGGAACGTGTGTTCGCCCAACACACTGTCGGCCTCGCCCTGAAGTGCCGACGGATCCAGCGGATAACGGACGGCCCACTCGTAACGCCGCCGGAACGGGGACCGTGCCGCGTCATCCGTTCCGATAAGATAACCGTATCGACGCGCGATGGCGCTTCGCCGGGGATGGAACTCCGGCACCATCCGATGGGCCGCCGCGACCCAGATGTCGTCGGGGAGGATCGCGTTCATCGCCCGCCGGAGGGTGGCGGGATGCCAGCGCTCGGGGACCCGGACGCCAACCCCCTGACCGTGCGCGTGAACGCCGGCGTCGGTTCGGCCGGCGCCGATCGCCGGCACGTCGGTCGCGCAGAGCCGCGCGAGGGCCACTTCCATGTCGCCTTGCACGGTGCGGACGACGGGCTGACGCTGCCAGCCGGCGAAGCGCCCCCCGTCATACTGCGTTACCAGGAGGATCGGTCGCGGGTCCATGACACGGTGGAAGCTAGGCACCGCAGGCGTTCGCTTCAACTGACCTGAGATGAAAGGCGCTCCACTATTGCGCTGTCGCGTCCGCTGACGTTTCCTCCACGGGTCATGCCTCCTCGTTCACTTGCCTCGCTGGCGCACGCGCTGTCCGCCACCTCCGATCTTGACGGTGCCCTCATCGCGCTGGGGGAGTGCCTCGCCGAGATGGACCGCGGCGCGTCCGTTGCGCTGCTTCAGTACGACGCCCGACGGGATATGCTGCGCGACCGCCTCTCGCCGGTCGGTGCGCAGGTCGTCCGGACGACGATGGACACGACCTTCGATCATCTTCCAGAGGCTGCTCGTGTCTGCATTCTGGCGGGTGGCCCCTTCGTCGACGTGAGCGACCGGTCGGCCGATTACGCGAGGCTGTGCGGCTTTACGGCCGCACTCGACGGGGGCATTCTGGCGGTGCGTGGATTGAAGGTAGAAGGGCTTCTGGGCGCCGTCCTAGCGGTGTACGAACCGCGCAAGATTTTTGGTACCCGAACCACGGAGCGGCTGGCACCGGCCGTCGCGCTGTTCGACCTGGCCTTCGTACGCCTCGCCGAGCGGGACGCCCGCGAAGAAGCGGTGCGGACACTCGAGGACGTCACGCAGCGGGTGCACGGAGAGTACGTCCGGAAGTTGACGGCGCTCGAAACCGAGCTCCGCGAGGTCCGCAATACGCCGCGAAACATCGCCGTGATCAATCCGGCCGAGGCCATCGCGCTTCAGGCCGACTCCGCGCGGTCAGGTGAAGAGGCCCGACGGGCGCTTCGCCGTGCCGAACTCACGGATCAGCAGCTCACGTCAACCGTGGGGCAGCTCGAGCAGGCACACGTGGAACTGCATCGCCGCAGCGAAGCCCTGCGGCAGCGGACACGCACCCTGTATCTGCTGGACCGCGCGCTCTCACTTGATGCCGAGAACACCGACGCGCGGAAACTCGTGGACGGATTGCTCGCGTTAGTGGGCGATGATATGCAAGCACAGCGGTGCTCGCTCATGCTGCGGGCTCCCGAGCCGGACTATCTCTATCTCGCGGCCGCGCGTGGGATCGCACCGAATATCGTGGAAGGGATGCGCATCCGGATCGGCGAGGGCGTTGCCGGCCGGGTCGCCGCCGCGCGAGAACCATTGCTGGTTCAGGATGTCCGCGAGGCCTCGCAGCACCCGCTGCTCCATGACCAGTACTTCACGACTGGCAGCTTCATTAGCTTCCCCCTCTTGTATCACGACGAGCTGGTCGGGGTACTCAACCTCACCAATCGTGCGCAACGGGGCATCTATACCTATGAAGACGTCGAGCGCGTTCGGCTGCTCGGTCTCGTGATTTCGCTTATCGCATCTCGCAACGCGCTCCCGGAGCGCCTGCTCGAGTCAATTGATGTCCACTGAGTCGTTGAGCCAGGCGATTCGTCGACTTGCCGCCCATGAATCGCTCGATGCCGAGAGCGTGCGGCGCGCCTTCGGGGTGATCATGCGCGGGGAAGGCACGCCAGTGCAAGTGGCTGCGCTGCTTATGGCGCTTCGGGTCAAGGGTGAAACGCCCACCGAGCTAGCCGGGGTGGTCGAGGCGCTCCGCGAAGCGATGATCGTGCTGTCAGCTGATCGCCCCGAAGAATTGGTCGATACGTGCGGCACCGGTGGCGGCGCGCTGACAACGTTCAACATCTCGACGGCCGCGGCGCTGGTGGCCGCCGGCATGGGGGTGCGTGTCGCGAAGCACGGGAACCGGTCGTTCACGTCGCGTTCAGGGAGTGCCGACGTGCTCGAGGCGCTCGGCGTCGTGATCGACACCACGCCTCCGGCGATGGCCGCCACGCTGGCAGACGCGGGCATCGTGTTCATGTTCGCGCCGCTCATGCATCCCGCCCTGCGTCATGTGGGCCCCGTGCGCCGTGAACTGGCCGTGCCGACGGTGATGAATATTGTCGGGCCGCTTGCCAACCCGGCCCGCGCTGGGCGCCAAGTGGTTGGCGTTGCCGAACGCTCCCGTCTCGGACTGCTGGCCGACGCCCTGTCCGCCTTGGGAACGGTCCGGGCGATGGTCGTGCACGGCGAGCCGGGGCTGGACGAAGTCTCGCCCCTAGGCCCGACCCATGTGATTGAGGTGCGCGCTGGCCGCACCGCGTCGTGGACGATTGACCCCGCCGCGCACGGCATCTCCGGGATTTCGCTGGACGACCTCGCAGGGGGCGATCCCGCGCACAACGCCACCCTGATCGAAGCCGTACTCGGCGGCGGCGGCTCTACTGGTGCGCAGGCGGCCGTGCTACTGAACGCCGCGGCTGCGGTCTACGTGAGTGGTGACGAGCGGAGCTATGCCGACGCGGTGACGGTGACGCGACGGGCGATGGCCGAGGGAGTCGGCCTCGCCGCCCTGCAACGCCTGCGCGCGGCGTCCCACGCGACCCGACGGTCGTGAGCGCGTGCAGTCAGTAGCGGCGCAGAACGCCGACCACGATACCCTGAATGCGCACATCATCTTCGTGCACAAAGAGTGGTGACATCGTCTCGTTCGCCGGCTGGAGACGAATCCGTCCGTCGCGTTCGCGATAGTAACGCTTCACGGTGGCGCCGGCTCCGTCGAGCATCGCGATCACCATCTCGCCGTTGTCGGCGGCGTTGCGATCGTTGATGACGACGTAGTCCCCGTCCTTGATCTGCTCCTCAATCATCGAGTCGCCGCGCACTTTCAGGACGTAATGGCTTCCGCTGCGTTTGAGGAAACCATCGGGCACGGACATTGTTTCGCCCGTGTGCATCGCTTCAATGGGCGCACCGGCCGCGACGGAGCCAAGCAACGGAAGCTCCACCGAGCGCTGAAACAGCTCGGACGGAAGGATCTCGATGGCGCGACTCTCGTTGTACGAGCGCTTGATGTAGCCCTTGCGCTCGAGATTCGTGAGGTGCTCGTGCACCGTGGCCAGCGAGTTATAGTTGAAGCGCGACGCGATCTCTTCGAAACTGGGGGCGTATCCGTTGCCCTCGTTGTAGTCGGAGAGAAAGGACAGAATTTCCCGCTGTCGCTTGGTGAGCGGCATGGTTGCTCCACGAAAGGGGACCTACAGAGTCGGCCCCGAATGCAGGCCGAATCCACCAAACGCCACGCTAACCGAACACAGGCCGAAGTGCAAGCATTTTCTTCACGACCGTTGTGGACCTTCCCGTCCGGGACCCTTGGCGAGCTTACGCGTGCCTCTCACACGAGGGCGAGCGGTGCCCTCGGAACCCTCCCCGAGCTGCGGAGCGCCGCACGAGACGTGCCGTCGGCGCCGTGGGCGGCCGAGGCGTTCGCGGCCGCGCTGCGCGGTCCGGTCATTCGCGTCATCGCCGAGGTGAAGCGTGCTTCTCCCTCGAAAGGGGCCATCAACCCCGGGATCGATGCCGCCGCTCAGGCCGCGAACTACGTCGCGGGAGGGGCCGCGGCCATTTCGGTGCTCACGGAGCCAACCCGCTTTGGCGGGACGCTCGATGACCTGTCGGCCGTAGCATCGTGCGTCACGGTGCCGGCGATCCGGAAAGATTTTCTCGTCCATCCGGTGCAGCTCTGGGAAGCGCGGGTGCGCGGCGCCGCCGCCGCGCTGTTGATCGTGCGGGCGCTGTCGCCGGCGGAGTTGCTTCTGATGATGGATGCCGCTCGTGAATGCGGGCTGGCCACGCTCGTCGAGATCCGCGATGAGGCGGAGCTGGAGCGCGCCTTGGCAGTCGGGGCCACGGTGATCGGGGTGAACAATCGGAACCTCGAAACCCTCCTGATCGATCCCGCCACCGCCCCGAGGTTGATCCCGCTGATTCCCGCGCACTGTGTCGCCGTGGCCGAAAGCGGCATGCAATCGGCTCACGATATCGCGTCGTCGGCGCTGGCCGGTGCCGATGCGGTGCTGATCGGCAGCGCGATCTCCGCATCGGCGGATCCCGCGTTGGCGGTGCGCATGTTGGCAGGGATTCCCCGCTCGAGCACGGCGCGCCGGTGAGCGCGGTCAAGATCTGTGGGCTGACCCGGACCGCTGATGCCACGCACGCCGTGGCCTCGG
>CAIUOO010000555.1 GCA_903900795.1 uncultured Gemmatimonadota bacterium
AGGAGAGCGGCGCCGGAGACGGCGCCGCTTTTCCTTTGTGGTGGCTGGGAACTGCGAACTGCAAACTCCCTAGGAAGCAGGGGGGAGGGTATCAGGGGGCAGGAGGCAGGAACCACGCGCGGTTCACCTGCTTCCTCCTTCCTGATACCCTCCCCCCTGCTTCCTAGGGAGTTTGCAGTCAGCGATCCCTACTTAATCACCCACACCCGCTCATTCACCGGGTACAGCCACTCCACGCCGCGCTCGGTGACGATGGCGTCGTCTTCAAGCGGAATGCGCACCTTCGCACCGCCCCAGTCGGGGTTCGGCGTCCACGCGAACAGCTCGATCGAGAACGGATTGTACGGCTTGATCGCGAACGTCATCTGCCGCGGGTTGAAGGTCGCGATCGACGGGCCGGCGCCGTGGCCGCGGTCGCCCACGGAGTGGCAACCGAACATGACCTCGACCTGTCCGTCGTTGGTGACCTCGTTGAATGTGCCCTGCATCCGGAACCCTGATTTCGTAATCTCGGTCTTCAGCTGCTCCACCATGTCGCCGGCCGTCGGGCCGGGGCGAATCGTGCGACGAATCACGTCGCGCACCTTGAGCGCGTTGTCGAACGCGGTCTGAATACCCTTGGGCACCGCCGTCTCACCGGGCTTGAGCACATAGGCCATGCGCTTCACATCGGTCCACACGTTCAGGTAGCCGACGCCCCAGTCGATGATGAGCAGGTCGCCGCGCTGAATGATGCGATCGGTGCTCGTGGCTTCGATGCCTTTCGGGCCGGTGATATACACCGACGGCATGTCGAACGACGACCCCAGCGCGCGCTGCTGCAGCTGATCCATCATCCACCACGCCACATCTTCCAGCGTCGTCACACCCGGCGTAATGACTTCGTTGCTCAGCGCGCGCTGCGCAATACGCCGTGAGATTTCGCCGGCTTCGCCAAGCGCCACCATCTGCGACGCAGTGAAGCCCGAGCGGTAGTCGCTCACCACTTTCTCTGCCGACACCACGCGCGACGCGAACTCCGGGCCGATCTCCTTGACCAGACGATCGTACGACGTCTTCGAGAGTCCGTCGGCAGCGCCGACTTCCTCCGACATGTTGAGCGCGATTTTTTTCGGGTTCCGCTCGGCGATGAACGCCTTGAGCGGTGCGAAGCCACGCACGATGTCGTACACCTTGCACTGCTCGAGCAGGTAGCCGCTTACACCGATTGCCGCGCGCTCGATGCGATCACCACCGCGATCGGTGAAGATGTAGTAGCCCACACTGCCCACGTAACCGCGCCCCAGATCCTCGTACATGGGGTCGAACTGATTCTCCTTCTGCATCACGATCCACATGTCGACGCCATTCTCGCGCATTGCGCGTGGCAGAATTTTCTCGAACTTGTCTTTGCGGATCTGACACTGGCGCTCCCAGCGCACGCGCGCCGGTTCGGCGGGGGCTTGGGCAGAGAGGGTGGAGGCGCTCAGGGCGAGGGCCGCGGCGACGAGACGGAAACGGGGCATGGGGGCGGGATGGGGGTTGGATTGCCGTGCGATAGTATGCCGCTCAATCCGCAAACAGCAAACACCCTAGGTAGCAGGAGGGAGGGTATCAGGGGGGCAGGGGGCAGGAACCACGCGCGGTTCACCTGCTTCCTCTATCCTGAGACCCTCCCCCCCTGCTTCCTAGGGTGTTGCAGTTCCGGCTGTTACCGCTCGTACCGCGACACCACGACCGGCTCGCCATTCACCTGCGGCACCGGAATCGGCTCGGCCGTGCCGGCGCCCAGGCTCTTGCCCTTATCGGACATGACGCGGGTGAGGAATCGCTGCCCTTCACCGATGCGCTCGACTTCGATGGCGATCGATTCGACGGCCTGCCCCATCGCCTCGAGGCGTTCGGTCAGCTCATGCGGGACAGCGGTCACCACCGGGGCACCCCGCTTCCAAATGTGCCGCGCGTAAGCGATGGCGATCGGGGCGAGCACGAACAGGGTGAAGACGATGGGAATGGCCACAATCTCGTCGGGCGGTCCGTTGCGCCGTTCTTGAAGCGGCACGGTCGCCCCGGGGAGCGCGGCCGCCTGCGCGACCGCTGCATCGGCACTCGACAGCTGCTGATCGACCGACGAAATGCGGCCGTCGAGTTCCTTGATGCGGGCCTCGACACCGGCCCGATCGGCCGCATTGTTGACGTTCCCATCGCTTCTCAACTCGTTGCGAAGGTCCCGCCGCTGTTCCTCGAGACGCTCGAGCTGACTGCGCAGCTCGCGCCGCTGCGCGACCGCCCCCTGATACACCTCGGTCGGCGCGCCCGTGATCTGGCCGGTCGCCGTCTGCACCACAAACGGAGTCGGTGGGACAGGCGCAACGAGCGTCGCGACGGGGACTTCCTGCATAAGGTCTGCGATGAGAGGGCGTTGGGATATTCTGGGCAAGATCGGACGCGTCACACGGTTGTACGCCACAGGGGCGACCGGGTTTCAGCCCTGGCGACCGATTAAGCGGAAGCCGGAGGCAGCATGGAGATAATCCAATCTCAGATATCCAAAAACTGGGGATGAAACAGGCCCGACCGCTTGACCTGACCCCCCAAAACGGCGATTCATTCAGGCTCGCCGAAACAGGCGACCGCATCGCGTGGGCGAGCCTTCTGAGCCCGCCCCGTCGATCGGACCCCCATTTAGAAACGCGCCCCCGCCGGAAATGGTGGCGCATGCTGGAGTTACCATGAAGGAAGGCATTCATCCGCCGTACCATTCGGTGGTGTTCAAGGATTCGTCCACGGGCGCGACGATCATCACGCGCTCCACGATGACGAGCGAGCAGAAGA
>CAIUOO010000556.1 GCA_903900795.1 uncultured Gemmatimonadota bacterium
CCAGAACGTGAGCGGAATCTTCTTGCGCAGGCCACCCATCTTGCGGATGTCCTGTTCGCCGCCGAGCGCGTGAATCACGCTGCCCGCGCCGAGGAACAGGCAGGCCTTGAAGAAGGCATGCGTGACCACGTGGAAGATCGCCACGCCGTACGCACCGACACCGAGCGCCAGGAACATGAAGCCCAGCTGCGACACGGTGGAGTAGGCGAGCACCTTCTTGATGTCGGTCTGCACCAGCGCCACCGTGGCGGCGAAGAACGCCGTGAGCACGCCGACCACCGCGATCACCTGCGAGGTCTCGGGTGCCATCATATAAACGCCCGACATTCGCGCCGTGAGATACACACCGGCCGTGACCATCGTGGCGGCGTGGATCAGCGCCGACACCGGCGTCGGGCCAGCCATGGCGTCGGGGAGCCACACGTACAGCGGGATCTGCGCCGACTTGCCGGTGGCACCCACGAACAGCAGCAGCCCGACCAGACTGGCCGGCACCAGCAACGCGGCACCGGTTCCGCTCACGAACGCGCTGTTGATGGTGTCCATGTCGAGCGTGCCGAAGGCGCGATACAACAGGAACATGCCCAGCAGGAAGCCGGCGTCACCGATACGGTTGGTGATGAACGCCTTGCGGCCGGCCTTCGCATTGGTGAGATCATCGAACCAGAAGCCGATCAGCAGGTACGAGGCGAGTCCGACGCCCTCCCAGCCCACGAACAGCACGAGCATCGAGCGGCCGAGCACCAGCAGCAGCATGAAGAACAAGAAGAGATTCAGGTACGCGAAGAAGCGCCCGAAGCTCTTGTCGCCGTGCATGTAGCCGGTGGAATAGATGTGGATCACCGATCCGACACCCGTGACCACTAGCGTCATGATCGCGCTGAGGCGATCGAAGTAGAACGCGATCTCGAAGGACGACGTGCCGATGAGCGCCCAGCGATAGAGCGGCTCGACGATCGGGGCGAAGCCACCGGCCTGCAGATCGAGGAACGCCTTGATCGTGAGCGCGAAGGCGGCCAGCGGAAAGGCAGAGCCAATGATGCCGGCGGCGCGCTCGTTGGCGCGATGGCCGCCGAGGGCGGTGGCGAAGAATCCGTTGAACAGAAAGCCGACGAGCGGCAGCAGGGCGATGAGCGCCAGCGTATGGGGCATGCGGCTCAACCCTTGAGATCAGCGTAGCGATCGATGTCCATCGAGCGCTTGAAGCGCACGAGCAGCAGGACGATCGGAATGGCCAGCGCGATCTCCGCGGTGGCGACGACGAACACCAGGAGCACCAGGATCGCACCCGCGGCATCGCCGCGCTGCTGCGAGAAGGTGACCAGGCTGAGGTTCACGCCGTTGAGCATGAGCTCCATGCACATCAGCATCACGAGCGCATTGCGGCGCACGATCACGCCCAGCAGCCCCAGCGAGAAGAGCGCGCCCGAGAGCACGAGCAGCAGGTGCACCTTATCCATGCGCCCTCCGGCTCACTTTGATCACCGCCAGCGCGGCCACGATGGCCGCCACCAGGAAGACCGACGTGAGCTCGAACTCCAGCCAGTACTCCGACAGGAACGCCGCGGAGAACTGCGTGAGG
>CAIUOO010000557.1 GCA_903900795.1 uncultured Gemmatimonadota bacterium
AAGTCCTTCGCCTTCGTTGCCCACTGTCGTGGCGCGCATGGCGCTCGCTGCCGTTGCCGCCGCGCTGTTCGTTGCCCAGACCGGGTGCACCTCACCCGCCGTACCGGTGACCGTCAACGCGGCCGACCGTGACTTGCTCGACGTCACGGTGCCAAAGCTCGAGCAGCTCTACGCCGAGAAGCGATACACAGTAACACAGGTCGTGCAGTGGCACCTCGATCGCATCGATCGCTACAACGGCGCGTACGGGGCCATCGAAACGGTGTTGCGTGACAGTGCGCTGGCCGACGCTGCGAGGCTTGACGCCGAGGCGGCGAATAGCGACGGTGTCGCGCGCGGACCGTTGTGGGGCGTGCCCATCGTGATCAAGGCCAACACCAGCGTGCAGGGGCAGGTGACCACGGCGGGCTGGGAAGGCTTCACGCGCGCCGGTCATGAACTCATCGCGCCCAAAGACGCAACGATCGTGGCGAAGTTCCGTGCGGCCGGTGCCATCATTGTGGGCCTCGCCAACATGCCGGACTTGGCCAACAGCGACACCAATCGCAGCAGTTCCTTCGGTCGCACCGGTAATGCGTACGACGTGCGCTTCTCGCCCGGTGGGTCGAGCGGCGGCGTCGTCACCGCCGTCGCGGCGAACATGGCTGTATTGGGCAACGGCACCGATACCGGCAACTCCATTCGCATGCCGGCGGCTACGAGTGCGCTGGTGGGCGTGTATCCCACGCGCGGCCTGGTGAGCATTGCCGGCATCGCGCCGCTCGACTGGATGCTCGACAACACGGGACCAATCGCGCGAACCGTAACCGATGCCGCGATCGCCCTGGATGTGATGGCAGGGAAGGACTCGCTCGATCCGGCCACGTTGCTCGCGCCCGATTCGGCGCGCGTCACTCCGGCGGGTATCGCCACCGCCTCACTCAAGGGCAAGCGTTTCGGCGTACCGGCCTTCATCATGGCTGGCAGCGGCATCCCGTTTCACGGGATTCCGGCCGGCGTGCCGGAGCGCGCCGCCGACTCGATCCGCACCGCCGCCAACATGGCGTTGCGCGACGATACGCGCGCGCTGTTCATGAAGGCGGTCGCATCGTTGCGCGCGGCCGGCGCCGAGGTCGTGATCAGCGACAGCATCCTGCCCACCGGCTTCGCGAAGATGGCCAGCCGCGTGTCGACGTATGCCTACATGCGTGATGGCACCGACCGTTTCCTTGGCACCTTCGGACCGCCGGCGTATCGCTCGGCCGCGCAGTACGAACAGGTGGTCGGTGCCTCGCTGTTCGTGTCATCCATTGGCGTGGAAGATCACTTCCGCTATATGCCGGGCGCGCGTCTCGAGCAGCGTGTGCTCGACACCGATGCTGAGGCCGTGCGGAACTATCATGCGCCGCGCCGCGCGATGCTGGCCGAGTATGTGGCTACGCTCGATCGCCTGCAGCTCGATGGCTTCGTGTATCCGGCCATTCAGATGGCACCGCCGGATGAATCGATGCCGCAGGATGGTCGCGTGAGTGAGGGACCGCACTCGGCGACGAGCTGGGTGAACATGATCGGCGTGCCGGCGGTGGTGGTGTCGGCCGGACACTACGACAGCGGCTTGCCGTTCGGACTCGAACTGTCGGCGCGGCCGTGGAGCGATCGTGCGTTGATGGGCATGGCGTATGCGTGGGAGCAGGCCACGCCGCCGCGCCGGACGCCGGTGCTGGTGGACAAGGGACTGCTGCCGGTCGTGAAGGCAAGAACGGCGAGGTAGACGCGCGA
>CAIUOO010000558.1 GCA_903900795.1 uncultured Gemmatimonadota bacterium
ACCCTGGTGACGTTGCCCTCCGCTGAGGCGTCCGTCTGCTACCATGCCGATGCGCCAGCTGCTCGCCCGGATAGCCCGGGGCCTTCTCCGCATCGCCGAACGGAGCGCTCCGCCCGGCGCCGACTGGCAGGCGCGCGACCGCGAGCATGTCGAGGTCTGGCGCCGCCGCGGCGTAACCGTGGGGCAGGGGTGCCGCATCTATGCGCGGGAGTTGCCCGCCGAACCGTGGCTCATCGTTATCGGCAACGACGTCGGCATCGCCGGCGGGGTCAGGCTGCTCACCCACGACGGCATGGCCTACCGCATGCGTGCCGAGCGACCGCAGGCCCAGAAGTTCGGTGTCATCACCATCGGTGACCACAGCTTCATCGGGGAGAACGCCATCCTGCTTCCCGGCACGCGCCTCGGCGCCGGCGTGATGATCGTCCCGGGCGCGGTCGTACGAGGTACGGTCCCCGACAACAGCATCGTGATGGGGAACCCGGGACGGGTCGTCGGCCGCACCAGCCTCTTTCTCCGCCGAGCGGTCCGCGACCCCAACGTGCTCGACACCTTCGGCCTCCCGGAGGCGGAGCGACGCGCCATCGTCCGCGCCCATTTCGGGCTCGATCCCGCCGACGCGAACAGACCGGCATGAATCCCGGCAGGCTGGCAGCCGCGTATTCTCGACCGATACTCGACCCGCCCTGATGGAAGTTCGTATCCCGCCGCGGACGGGCCGGCTCTGCGCCCGGGGCGCTCATGGCCCGCCGGGTGGCGCGAAATCGCTCGTGGCGTCTCAGGGGCGACTGTCATCATGTACGGCATCGCAGCGCAGGAATCTCGGCGTTCGACGGAGGCTCGCGTGAGCCCACGCTTGGTCAGCGAGTTCGAACATTGAGCGTGCCTGGCCAACCCAATGCGCTCCTGCACTGTGGCAACCACACTAGAAAACGCCGCCGCTGACGCGCCTGACCCGCACACCAGCGGCAGTCAGGAACGGGACCAGGGCTTATACTGTGCCCACCCCGATTGGGAATCCCATCCCGAGCGCTACCGCCGTCCGCCCACCGGCGTGACCTGACCCGCGGCTCCTTTCCGCATCACGCCGCGCTGCCAAGACGGGGAGCGCCGCACGACAACCGCACAGGACACCTCCGTGGTAGCCATCGAAAAGCTCTTCAAGCTCCAAGAGCATGGCACGACCGTTCGCACCGAACTGGTCGCGGGGCTCACGACCTTTCTGACGATGGCCTACATCGTCTTCGTGAACCCGTCGATCCTCGCCGACGCCGGCATGCCACGCGACGCGGTGTTCGTTGCCACCTGCCTGATCGCCGCGCTCGGCTCGCTGATCATGGGCCTGTACGCGAACTACCCGCTCGCGCTCGCGCCCGGTATGGGGCTGAACTCCTACTTCGCTTACGTCGTCGTGAAGGGCATGGGCTTCAGCTGGCAGGTGGCGCTGGGCGCGGTGTTCATCTCGGGCTGCCTGTTCCTCGTGGTGACACTGTTCCGGCTGCGCGAGCTGATCATCCGCGGCATCCCGCACGCTCTGCGCAGCGCGATCACGGTGGGCATCGGGCTGTTCCTGGCCATCATCGCGCTCAAGAGCGCCGGCATCGTCGCAGCCTCGCCCGACACCTTCGTGACATTGGGTGATCTGCATTCACCCACCGTGGTGCTGGCGGTGCT
>CAIUOO010000559.1 GCA_903900795.1 uncultured Gemmatimonadota bacterium
GACGGCGGCGGTGCGCGAGCAACGCATCCCGAGTCGTCGCGCCGGCACGGACGCCGCGATCGCGGCGGCGTGTGCGGCTGTTCCCGGTCGGCGGGTGCTGGACGTCGGCTGCGGCGAAGGGTGGCTGGCGCGCGCCATCGCTAGTGAGTCCCGCCACGTGCTCGGCATCGACGGCAGCGCCGGGCTGATCGAGCAGGCTTCTGCGCTGCCCGTGCCCGGTGTACGGTTTGCGACAGTCAGTTACGAAATGCTCATCGCCGATGCGCAGGCGGCAGCCGGTCCGTGGGACCTGATCGTGTGCAACTTTGCGCTCCTCGGCGACCCGCTCAGTCCGCTGCTTGGCGCGCTCGCGCAGCGGTTGGCGCCAGATGGCCGGCTGCTCATTCAGACGGTGCATCCCTGGACGGCGATGGGCGACGGGCCGTACGAATGCGGCTGGCGTGAAGAGCACTTCCAGGGGTTCGGCGTGGCGTTTCCGGCGGCCATGCCGTGGTACTTCCGCACGCTCGCCTCGTGGCACCGAGAGCTCGAGGTGGCAGGCCTGATGCTGCATGCGATGCAAGAGCCGCTGCACCCCGACACGCGTCGGCCGCTGTCCCTGCTGCTGCACGGTGTCCGGCGATCTTCATCCCCCGGAAAAATCCGCTCGTCCCCATTAAAGTGCCGTTAAGACGCCGGTCTCGGGCTGGCTTCGCTCGGGCCGACCCACTATATGTTCCGCCATCAATGCGGTAACAGGGCCACGGCCAGTGTGTCGTTCGGCCCGTGGTGGACTCGAAGATTCGGAGCCAACGGATGAGAAGTGTACTGGTGCGGCGCTGCGCGATGGCCGTTGCGTTCGCGCTCGTGGCGCCGCCGGCCATGCTGGCGGCACAAGCAGGAACGGGAACGGTACGCGGCACGGTGACGGACGCTGCGAATGGACGTGGCCTCGCGGAGGCGCAAGTGACGGTCTCCGGCACCCGGGTGGGTACCACCAGCGGCACCACGGGTGAGTACGTGCTCGTTGGCGTGCCCGCTGGTCCGCGGGTCATCAGCGTGCGACGCATTGGCTACTCACCAACCGTCTTACCGGTCAGTGTGACGGCCGGTGCCACGGCCACGCTGCACTTTACGCTTCGGGTGAGTGCGGTCAATCTGAGCGAAGTCATCGTGACCGGCTCAGCGGCGCCCACCGAGAAGCGCAAAGTGGGTACCAGCATTGCCTCGGTCGACTCCACCGTCATTAGCCGCGCTCAGTCGGTCACGCTCGATCAGGCCCTGCAGGGGAAGGTGGCCGGCGCGCAGATCTCGCAGAACTCCGGCGGTCCCGGTGGTGGCGGCATGTCCGTGCGCCTGCGTGGCACCAACTCGTTTATCTCGGGCTCTGATCCGCTGTACATCATCGACGGCGTGATCATCGACAACGGATCGGCGCAGCTCACCGACCTCGGTGGTCGCTCGAATCCGCAGAATCGCCTGGCCGACCTCAATCCGGCCGATGTCGAACGCATCGAAATCATTCGCGGCGCGGCCGCTGCGGCGCTGTACGGCTCGCGCGCGAACAACGGCGTGGTGCAGATCTTCACCAAGCGCGGCAGCATCGGCAAGCCGCGTTTCTCGCTGTCCAGCCGCTACTCGTCGAACGAGCTGCGCGCACAGCAGCCGTTCAACTTGTATCCGTTCGACGCCAACGGCTTGCCGGTGGCGCGCTTCAACTATCAGGACGATATCTTCACGCGCGCCGCGGGGACGGAGCAGAACCTCACCGTGGAAGGCGGCAACGAGCAGACGCGGTACTTCCTGAGCGGCAATGCCTCGGCCGAAGACGGCATCCTCAAGAGCACGTCGTCACGCCGGCAGGGTGCACGCATTAACCTGCAGCAAACGCTCAACCCCAAGCTGGTCGCCAACGTGACGGCCAACTACGTCACCACGCAGAACCAGTTCCAGGCGTTCGGTGAGCAGAACGACTACGGCATTATGGGCTCGCTGTTCTTCGCGCCCACGAACGTGGACTTCCGACCGGTGAACGGCATCTATCCGCTGCCGCCGGCCCTTGGCACAAATCCGCTGCTGGCGATCGATCGCATCAAGAATCCGCAGACGATCGACCGCTTCATCGGGTCGAGCAAGCTCACGTGGACGCCGATGCCGCAGCTGGTGCTCGACTACACCATCGGTGTGGACAACACGTCGTTCGAACAGCGCCAGTTCATCCCGCGCAACGCGGT
This sequence comes from uncultured Gemmatimonadota bacterium, assembly GCA_903900795.1. Classification (GTDB taxonomy): domain Bacteria; phylum Gemmatimonadota; class Gemmatimonadetes; order Gemmatimonadales; family Gemmatimonadaceae; genus Gemmatimonas. Next base: position 2,214 of record CAIUOO010000559.1, read on the forward strand.
GCTGGGCACGGCGCCCAACGCCACCGGTCGCTCGCAGTCGGTGTTCCAAGGCAACCGTATCGTGAATCAGGACGGGATCGCTACGTATTCCTGGAAGCCGATCGGCGCGGTGGAAATGCGCACGACCGGTGGCTTCAACTACACGAGTCAAAAGGTGCGTACCACGAGCGCGGTCGCCAACGGTCTCGCGCCGGTGGGTGAACTGGTTGGCGCCGGCTCCGTGTTCAGCGCTGGGCAGACGGAAGTCGAACTGCGCACGCTGGGCTTCTTCGGGCAGCAGGAAGTCGCCATCAAGGACCGGCTGTTTCTGAGCGGCGCGGTGCGCTACGACGCGTCCAGCACGTTCGCGCCATCCGAGCGCTGGCAGGCCTTTCCGAAGCTGTCGGCCTCCTACGTGGTGCTGAATAACGGCGATGGGCTCGTGAACAACTTCCGTGTGCGGAGTGCGCTAGGGTGGGCGGGTAGCCAGCCGGGCATCGTGAATGCCTATTCGCAGTACATCACGTACGCGCAGCTGCCGTTCGCGGGTCGCCCGGGCTTCGTGAACGATGTCACCTTCGGCAACCCCACGCTGCGCAACGAACGCGCGCGCGAATGGGAAGTGGGCGCCGAGGCCGGCCTCCTCAATGGCAAGCTGTCCATCGATGCGACGTACTACAATCGCCTGGTGTCCGACCTGCTGTTCTTCCGGCCGCTCGCCACGAGCACTGGCTTCTCGCGCCAGTTCTTCCCGATCGGCAGCATGTCGAACAAGGGTGTCGAGTTGATGGTGAAGTCGACGAACGTGGACAAGACCAACTTCAAGTGGTCCACCACGGCCACGTACTCGACCAACAAGAACATGGTCGAGACGCTCGATATCCTCGACTTCCAGTCGGCTGGTGGCTATCCGAATCGCATTCGCGCCGGGCAGCCGGCCGGTGTGTTTTATGGCTCGTACGCGGCGCGCAACTGCGTGACCGGTGCGCTGCTGCTCGACTCGCTCGGCCGCTATCGCCGCAGCAACCAGACGGTCGACATGGGCGCCACGTTGGCGCAGCGTCAGGCGATCAGCCAGGGCACCTGCAACGACTCGCTGAACGCGGTGATCGGCGATCCGAATCCGTCGTGGCTCGGCTCGCTCCTCAAC
>CAIUOO010000560.1 GCA_903900795.1 uncultured Gemmatimonadota bacterium
CACCTGATTCTTCTGGTCGCCGGTGGCATCCCAGTTGAACCCGAGACGCGGGGAGAACTGCAGGTTGCCCGAGGGCAGGTCGGCAGTGCTGCGGCCGAAGTCGCGCTGCACGGACGCGGCGAACGACGGCTTGTCGAAGAACAGCGGCACGTCCACGCGCAGGCCGAGCGTGGTGGTGAAGCGCGGCGTCACCGTCCACTGGTCCTGAATGTACGCGGCCAGCTGCGCCGCCGTGAAGTCGGCGACCACGTCACCACCGAGTCCGCCCGAACCGGAGAACGACGCCGGTGTGCGGTTGCTCACGAAATCGGCGAGCGTGTTGTACGTGTAGTTGCCGTACGAGTTCTGCAGGAATGCATTGTACGCCTTGTAGATCTCATTGCGAGTACCGATCGACACGATGTGATCGCCGAGCGGCATCGTGAAGTTGTTCTGGATTTCGTAGAGATCTTCGCGCAGCTCATTCCCCTGCGAGCTGTTCTCGGTGCCGGCGCGGAAGCCGATGCCGGATCCGGTGCCGCCGATGTTCTGCACCAGCACCTGAGGGGCCAGCACATCGGAGACGCGCTTGAACCGCGTCTTCGTGAGGCCGACGGTGAACTCGTTGGAGAAGCCGTTCGCGAAGTTCGTGAACGCCTGCCCGACGATCTGGTTGGACTGCTCCGAGCGGCGGAACCCGTTTGACGTGAAGTTGAACGTGCCGAGCGAGCGGGAGAAATCGAACGCTTCCTGATCGTTGTAGATGTTGCGCAACACGAGACGCGTGTTGCCCGACAGCTGGTAGTCGAGACGCACGAAGGTGTTGAGCAGCGGGTTCTCATTCGACTGCTGCCCGCCGGTGCCGGCCTTGATACCCTTGGCCGACAGGTAGTTCACGAACGAATCGACCTGCGCCGTCGTGATGCGGGCGGCGGCGACTGGCGAGTTCACGAGGCCGGTGGGTGACGTGGGGTCATAGAACGGGCCCGACGACGGCGACACGTTCTGGCTGGTTTCGACGGTCGCGAAGAAACGGAGCTTATCCTTGATGATCGGCCCGCCCACCGAAGCGCCGAGCTGGCGGCGCACAAACGGTGCCGTGCGCAGGAACGCGGTGTCGCGCCCCATCTGCTGGTCGCGGTAGTACACGAACGCGGAGCCCGTGAACTCATTCGTGCCCGACTGCGTCACCGCGTTGACCAGCGCGCCGGTGAAGTTGCCCTGACGCACGTCGTACGGTGACACGAGCACTTGGAATTCCTTGATGGCGTCGAGCGGCAGCGCGCGGCCGCCGACCTGCGCACCGACCGTCGGCGACGCGCCAAGCCCGAAGCGGTTGGCCAGCGAGACACCGTCGATCTGGATGTTGTTGAAGCGGTTGTTCTGACCGGCAGCCGAGACCCGGCCATCCTGCGACACGTTCACCTGCGGCGAGTTGCGGATGAGGTCCGTCACGTCGCGGTTGAGCGTCGGCAGGCGGCGCACCAGCGTATCGGTGAGCACCGTCTGGACACCCTGACGGGTGGCCGAGAAGTCGGCGGTCGTGGACACGGCTTCCGTGCGCACGACGGCGAGCTGCGTCGCCTGCTCCTTCAGCTGGAAGTCGAGGCGCGTGGCCTGGGTGAGGCTGACGACGATATCGTTGCGCGTCAGCGGCGCGAAGCCGATGCGACGGGCGGTGACAGAATAGGTGCCGACTTCAAGGTTCGGGATGAAGAAGCGACCGTTGTCCCGCGTGATCTGGCTGGCCTTCGCGCCATTGGAGCGATTGACCACTTCGACCGACACGTTCGGCACTGCGGCATTCTTTTCGTCCGTCACCGTGCCGGTGATCGCGCCCGTCGTCGTTCCCTGCGCCGCGAGCGGCGACGTGGAACCAACGGCGAGGGCCGCGACCGCGAGGGCCAGGCTAAGCCAACGTTGGATACGCATAGATGCTGTTTGTCCGTTTATGGAGGAGACGTCCTCGACGCTGGACAAGCCTCACCAGCCATCGAGATGGCGAAAGCTAGGTTCGCCGTAACGGACGGGCAACAGAATGGTGTAACCGGTCGGTCACGCCCAACATCCAACTCCCAAGGAAGCAGGGGGGAGGGTGTCAGGAGGCAGGAAGCAGGAACGGCGCGCCGTTCACCTGCCTCCTCCCCCCTGATACCCTCCCCCCTGCTTCCTAAGGTGTTGGCAGTTAATGTCCTGCGGCCTTCCTCCCAACCGTCAGGTAATACACCGGCACCCCCAGCAAAATCACGCCGAATACCCCGAGCGTGGGCACCCGCTGGGCGTCGTCCATCAGCGCGTTCACTAACAGGAAGAGCGTACCGAGACAGAACAGCGCCGGTACCACTGGATACCAGGGCGTGCGCACCGGCGGGTTCCAGTCGGCGCGCCGGCGCAGTTTGAAAATCGCGCCGATGCTGAGGATGTAGAACACGAGCGAGGCGGTCACGAAGATGTCCGCCAACTGCTCGAAGGTGCGCACCAGCACGAAGGCGATGGCGATCGTGGCCGTGAGCAGAATCGCCACGTACGGCGTTTTGAATGTCGGGTGGACCGCGGCCACCTTTTTGAAGAAGAGTCCATCATCGGCCATCGCGAAGAAGATGCGCGGACCGGTCAGCAGCGAGCCGTTCACGGACCCGAAGGTCGAGAGCAAGACCGTAATCGCGACCAATGTCACGCCGATCGGGCCGATCAGACGTTCGGCCACGTCGGCCGCCACCAGCCGGGCGCCGCGAATCTCGTCCACGGAGAGCACCGACAGATACGCAATGTTGGCCAGCAGATAGATGAAAATGATGCTGAGCGTGCCGAGGACGATCGCCTTGGGCAGCGTCTTCTCAGGGTCTTTTACCTCACCGGCCACCTTGCTGAGGTCACCCCATCCGTCGAAGGCCCAGAGCACCGACACCA
>CAIUOO010000561.1 GCA_903900795.1 uncultured Gemmatimonadota bacterium
ATTGTTATATATCGCATATATGCGATAGTGTCAATGTGCTCCCGGGCGCGAGCGGCACGGTAGCGGCGAGCCGACAGCATGGCGCTTGGTGTCGAGTTCAGTGTCACCCGAATAGCGCGACCGATCGCATGCGAACGCGGTGGGCCCGCCTGGACATTTCTTGAACTTCCCGCCGCTGCCACACCAGCTGGGATGGTCGTCGTTCATGCCGGAAGATCGGCGAGCGAGAACATGCCCAATTCGTATGCACGTCAGGCCGACGTGTATAAAAACGGTCAAAAACTATACATGGCCCGGGCGAGGCTCACGCTGCGTCCGACCCGCCAAGTACCGCCGAGAGCGGAGGAAGTCCGGGGCGAAGCGGCCGGAGATGCACACTCACTTCGTAGCCGCAGGCCTTGGCGACGCGCACGAAGGTGGCGATTTCGATATTCGTGCTGCGCTCGAGTTGCTGGATGCGGGCACGGGTGACGCCGACTTTCTCGCCGATACTGGCGAGGGTGCGGCCGCCGCGGGCTCGGGCGAGCAACTCGCCCGTCGTCGCGTTGATAATGACTTCTTCGATCTCGTCGGGCGTGTAGCTCCGCGTGGGGACCGGCACCACCGGGCCCGGCGCAACGTCGCCATCGCCGAGTTCGGCCAGCAGCGTCATGAACTCGTCGGTGGGCTCGGAGTCGAGCTGCAGCGCGGCCCGTACCTCGGCCTTTCGGTCTTGAGAGTGTCTCTGTCCGCTCACTTCGCCTCCTCGAATACGGGGGTCCCTTCGTTGTACGCCTTCATCGTCCGTAGCCCAACAGCCAGCTTGGACTGACTCGCCTTGGCATCCGGCTTCTTGACCTCACAGTTCACGATTCCGGCCTCACCCGTTGGCAGCAGAAACAGGTAGACTCGGCAGCCGCCTCGCTCGCCCCCGCGACTCATTGGCTTGAGCTCCCACAGCGGGGAATGGGAGAGTTTTACCAGATAGGGACTGCTGCGCCCTTCAGCATGCAGGCTGGCCAGCATCTCGATGATCGTCGTGACGGCGACCGACTTCCGATCCGCTGCCAGCGAGAGCAATTCCTCGATGATCACTGGATGCACCGCCTCCAGCCGATGCGGCTCGCGCCCAAGCAAAAGTCTCATGTCAATGATATCCTATACGTCAGTGCGCGTAAAGTCTTGACTACACAGAATTCCACCCCCGGTGGCGCTTCTTCGGCGAGCGACGAACATCGGGCCGTGCTGCCGGCCATATGTCATCCGAATAGCGCGAGCGCCGTCCTGCCAACGCAGGCTGCCCTACGCTTCACCGCCCCTCTCACGGTCCCCATGCTCCGCTCCCCGCTCCTCCTGCACATCCCGCACGCGTCCACCTGCATTCCCGACGACGCCTTCGGTGACTTCGTGGTGGATCGCGACACGCTCGACGCGGAGCTGCTCCGGCTGACCGACCGCTTCACCGACGCGTTGTACGGTGACGGCTTTCCGCCGGCGCAGATCGTGGCGGCGGACGTCTCGCGGCTGGTCGTCGATGTGGAGCGCTTTGCCGACGATGCGCACGAGCCCTGTGCGGCCCACGGCATGGGCGCGGTGTACGTGCGCACGAGTGCGGGGGCGCCGCTTCGCACAATATCAGCAACTCGGCGCGCTCAGCTATTGAACCAGTTCTACTGGCCGCATCATCACCGTCTGGATGCGCTGACCGCGCGCGCCCTCGAGCAGTTCGGGCGTTGCGTGATCATCGACGCGCATTCGTTTCCGGTGGCGCCTATGCCCACCCAGGTGGACTTCAGCGATCCGCCGGAGATCGGCATCGGCACCGATGCGATGCACACGAGCGCCGCACTCGCTGATGTGGTGCACACGTTCTTCACCGATCGCGGCTTCCGCGTGGGCATGAACCGCCCGTTCGCCGGCGCGTTGGTGCCGAATGCGTACTACGGTCGAG
>CAIUOO010000562.1 GCA_903900795.1 uncultured Gemmatimonadota bacterium
CGCGGGCGGCCGCCGCGCACGGATACAGCATGCGGGTGCCCTCGATGTCCGACCGCGACGCCATGGCATCGAGCATACCCACCGCCTGCGCATTCTCGGGCTGCACCGTGGGGGTTCGCCAGCCATACCGCTCGGCGGCGGTGGCCGTCGCTACGCCCACCACCGCCAGGCGACGGGTGGCCATGGCCGCCTCGGCACCACGCTCGGCCACCACACGGGCCAGGTGCTCCACCGCGTTCACGCTGGTGAGCAGGATCCAGTCGAAGGCGACCAGCCGTCGTACCACCTCGTGCAGCGGCGCAAGATCCAGCGTTTCAATGCGGGTGAGCGGCACTTCGTGCACCGTGGCCCCCTTCGCCCGCAGGGCGGCGGCGAGCGGTGACCCGCGCTCGCCGGCCCGGGTGACCGCGATCCGCACGCCCTCGAGCGGCCGTGGAGCGGGAACACGCGCCACCATGATCATCGGCCGATTACCGGTGGATCATTGCCCGCGCTTCGCTCGCGCCATACGACGCAGCAATAGCACGATATATCCACCGTAGGCGGCCGCAGTGATCGCGTAGCCGCCCCACATATAACCACTGCTGTCGGGAGGGCCACCGGCCTTCGGGACGTACGCCACCGTGCCGGCCGTGTCCTGCACGGTGGCCACGGTCAGCATAGGCGCCGAGGCGAGCAGCGCGCTGCCATGCACGATCACGCCGCCTCCAAGGCCGCACGCGCGTCACGGAGCGTGGCCCACCGGAAGCGCAGCCGCAGCAAGGCGAAGAACAGCAGCAGGAACGCCACCATCGCCAGACCGAACGACATCAGCATCTCGGGCGGCATCTTGGGCTTTTCCGGCGCCAACACGACGGGCTCCGGGTGCATGCCGCGGAACAGCTTGACGGTGAGGTGAATGAACGGCACCAGCAATGCGGCCAACGTGCCCATCACCGCCGACAACCGCGCGCGCACTTCGATCGACTCCACGCCGCTGCGAAGCACGAGATATCCAACGACCAACAACCACAGGAAGAGCGTGCTCGTGATGCGCGCCTCCCACACCCACCACGTCCCCCAGCTCGTACGCGCCCAGACCGGGCCAGTCACCAGCACGATACCCATGAACACCAGCCCAACTTCGGCCGACGACTCGGCTAGGCGATCGAGGCGTTCGTCCTTGATCCACAGATACATGATGCTGCTGATGAACAGCAGGCCGCAGGCGAAGTACAACCCGATGATCGCCGCCGGCACGTGGACGTAGAAGATCTTCTGCGCCGCGCCAAGCATCGCATCGATGGGGGTATAGAAGAGCGCACGAGTACACGCCGCGATGACCGCCACGATGGCGATGACGAGGAACGCATCGAATCCCTTCGGCTCCGGCAGCGCAGCCGGACTGGGGGCAGCAGACGACACCGACGACATACCTACTCCTCGATGGTGAACGGAAACACCACGATACAGGCTGAGACAAACACGAGATCGAACGCCAGCAACACTTTCAGCCACGCCATCCCATCGGCGATCGGCTGACCACGCAACACCACCGCCGTGGCCTGCGCCGCGGGAATCACCAGCGGCACAAAAAACGGCAGCGTCATCATCGGCAACAGTAATTCCGCCAAACGGGTGTTCGACGCGACGGCCGCGAACAGCGTGCCCACCGCACTCAGGCCGAGCGACGCGAGCATCACGATGCCCACGATGATCCACCACGACGTGCCGAAGGAAACATCGAAGAAGAGCGCCACGGCGGGAAGCGCCAAGGCTTGAACGCACATCACAAACACAAGGTTCGCGATCACCTTGCCGGTAAAAATGGCCTCCCGCGAGACCTGCGACGCCAGCAGGCCATCGTAGGCCCGCTCCGCCAACTCCAGCCCGAACGACCGATTGAGCCCCAGCAGCCCAGAGAACGTGAAAATGACCCACAGCACGCCGGGGGCGAGATCAAGGGCGGGAATGGCCGTCGGGTCCCACGTGAAACGGAAGATCACCACCGCCAGCACCGCAAAGACGGTAGCCGCCAGAAACGCGCTCCGGGTCCGGAACTCGATCAGCAGGTCTTTGCGGGCAATGCGCCACGCGTCGGCCAGATACGACGGCGCCTTATGGGTTGGTCCCCCCTGCACCGCGCTCACGCCAGCCCCTCGTGCACGAGCGCGCGGTACTTCGCCTGATATCCCGGCACATCGAAGCCCGACGCCGGCACGGGCTGCTCGTCCACGAACCGACCGCTCTGCATAATGGCCGACTGCGTGGCCAGCGCGAGTCCTTCACTGAGATTGTGCGTGACCAGCACCAGCGTGGCGCCATTGGCCTTGAGCGCACCCAGGGCATCGGTGAGCGCCTGCGCGCCCGTTTCGTCGAGCCCGGTGTACGGTTCGTCGAGGAGCACCAACTGCGGTCCATGTACCAGCGCCCGCGCGATCGACACGCGCTGTTGCAAGCCGCGACTGAGAGAGCGCACCGCCGTGTCGGCGCGATCGAGCACCCGCAGCTGCGTGAGCACGCGCGTGGTGGCGTCGTCGGCGTCGATCACACCCTGACATTCGGCGGCGAAGCGCACGTTCTCGCGCACCGTGAGCGCCGGATACAGCATGGCGTGATGCGAGATCAGCCCCACCAGGCGACGCGTTTCGGCATCGCCCGGGAGCGGCTGGCCGTGCAGTCGGGTGGTCCCGGCCGACGGCTTGAGCAGCCCCCCCAACAGGCGCAACAGGGTGGTCTTTCCCGCGCCATTGGGTCCGAAAAGCGCCAGACAGGCGCCTTCGTGGAGGGAGAGCGATACCCCGTTTACGGCGCGGCGGCCACCAAAGGCGCGCACCAGCGCCTCGGCCGTGAGCGCCGGGCCGGACGCAGAAGCGGACGCAGAAGCGGACGCAGAAGCGGACGCGCCATCGGGCGTACCTGTTACGGAGGGTGACTGCATCGCTCTACATTAGCAGGACGCGGGATGGCTCGCGACACGCGAACCACCGCGATCTGCCCACTCCCCGTTGGACACCCCACCGCGCCGGTACGTACCGGATACTTGGACTCCATGAGCAACATCGACGTTCTCCTGCAGGAAATGCGCTCCTTTCCGTCGCCGAGCGACTTCCGCGCCACGGCCCGCGTTCGCGACTCCCGCCTCGCGGACGACGCCGCGGTCGACCCGCTGAGCTTCTGGGCGCGCGAGGCCGGTGAGCTGACGTGGAGCAAGCCGTGGGACACGGTGCTCGAGTGGACGCCGCCGCACGCCAAGTGGTTTCAGGGCGGACAGCTCAACGCGTCAGTGAATTGTGTGGATCGCCACATTCACGGCCCGCGTCGCAACAAGGCCGCGATCATCTGGGAAGGGGAACCCGGCGACCGTCGGACGTACACGTACTGGGACCTGTACCGCGAGGTGAATCTCGCGGCGAACATGCTCAAGACGCTCGGCGTGGTGAAGGGCGATCGCGTGGCGATCTATCTGCCGATGATTCCCGAAGCGATCATCGCGATGCTGGCCTGCGCGCGCATCGGCGCCGTGCATACGGTGGTGTTCGGCGGGTTCTCGCCGGAGTCATTGCGCGACCGCATCAATGACTGCGGCTGCAAGGTGCTGATCACCGCCGACGGCGGCTATCGTCGCGGACAGATGGTGCCGCTCAAGCGCAACGCCGACGAAGCGGTCAAGGAGTGCCCCACCATCGAGCACTTGCTGGTGGTCATGCGTCGACGCAGTGGCGTGGGCGACGAAACGTTCGCCGAGATGCAGGATGGTCGCGATCACTGGTGGCATCGCCTGAAGCGGCAAGTGCCGAAGTATTGCGAACCCGAGGTGATGGACGCGGAAGACCTGCTATTCATTTTGTACACGTCGGGGACGACGGGAAAGCCCAAGGGCATCGTACACACGACGGGCGGCTACATGACCGGCGTGGCGAGCACCACGAAGTACGTGTTCGATCTCAAGGACGAGGACGTGTACTGGTGCACCGCGGACATCGGCTGGATCACCGGTCATTCATATCTGGTGTACGGCCCGTTGGCGAATGGTGCCACGCAGGTGGTGTACGAGGGCGCGCCCGACTGGCCCGACAAGGACCGCTTCTGGCAGATCTGCGAGCGCTACGGTGTGTCGATTTTCTACACGGCCCCCACCGCGATTCGCGCGTTCATGAAGTGGGGCACGCCGTACGTCGAGAAGTACGACCTCTCACAACTGCGCTTGCTGGGCTCGGTCGGTGAGCCGATCAATCCGGAAGCGTGGATGTGGTACCACAAACACATCGGCCAAGAACGGTGTCCGATCGTGGACACGTGGTGGCAGACGGAAACGGGGGCGATCATGATCACGCCGCTGCCCGGCGTCACGGCCACCAAGCCGGGCTCGGCCACCACCCCCTTCCCCGGCATCAAGACGGCGCTGCTCGACACCGCCGGCAACGAGATAGGCGTGGGCGGTGGTCTGCTGGCCATCACGCATCCGTGGCCAAGCATGTTGCGCACGATCTGGGGCGACGATGCGCGCTATGTGGAGACGTACTTCACCAAGTGGCCCGGTCGGCCCGACCTGTACTTCCCGGGCGACGGCGCCAAGCGCGACGACGACGGCTACCTGTGGATTCTGGGTCGCGTGGACGATGTATTGAACGTGGCGGGCCATCGCATCGGGACGATGGAAGTCGAGAGCGCGCTGGTGGACCACCCGGCGGTTGCCGAAGCGGCAGTGGTCGGCAAGGCCCACGAGATCAAGGGTCAGGCAATCGCCGCCTTCGTATCGCTGCGGGCCGGGTTCAAGCCGAGTGGCAGCCTGCGCGACGAACTGCGCGACCATGTCGCGACGAAGATCGGCGCCATCGCCCGCCCCGACGACATTCTGTTCAGCGCTGATCTGCCGAAAACGCGCTCGGGCAAGATCATGCGTCGCCTGCTGCGGGACATCGCGGAAGGTCGCGCGCTTGGTGACACCACGACGCTGGCCGATCCTTCCGTGGTCGCGTCGCTGAAGGAGCAGTACGAGGCGCAGGAGTCCTGAACAGCGCTGGTGGGCGGGATCGCCCGGGAAGATCCGGGTCGATCCCGTTCGCCGCCGTTCGACTGCTTACTTCTTCGCGGAATCCGTGATCGCAGGAACGGCAGAAGCTGCCGCCGGCGCCGCCGCCCGCAGGCTGTCGACCATGGCCTTGAGCTGGTCGTAGGTCAAACCACCCGGGAACACGCGAGTACCGACCACGAGGGTCGGCGTGCTGCTGACACCACGTTCCGTGCCCGCTGCCGCGTTCGCCTGAATCTTCGGCAGATTTTTCTGCGTGTCGAAGCAGCTATTGTAGGCCGTCAGATCGAGACCGAGCTGGACGGCGTACGAGTCGAACACCTTACGGGGGTTCGTCGTGGCCTGCGAGTTCCAGTCCATCTGCCCAGCGAACAGCGCGTCGTGCATTTCCCAGAACTTGCCTTGATCGGCCGCGCAGGACGCCGCAAGATGCGCGGCCATCGTATTCTGGTGAATCGAGGTCAACGGAAAATCGTAGAAGCGGAAGTTGGCGAGTCCCGCATCGATGATCCGCGTCTTGATATCCGGCCCCTGCAACGCGGCGAACTGGCCGCAGCCCGGGCACTCGAAGTCCGCGAACTCCATGATCGTGATCGGCGCGTTCGGATCGCCACGCAGCTGACCTTCCGCCGTCGGCAACGCGGTGCCGGGCGCGAGTTCGATCGGCTTCGGCTTGTTCTGCATCGCGTAATAGATGCCGGCGCCGCCCACGGCGAGCACGATCAGCACGATGGGCAGGAACGCGTTGTTGGACGTCTTCTTCGTTGCCTTTACCACTCGATCTCCTCGTCGTCTCCCGGCGTCCAGCCGGTCGGTTCCCATCCGCTCTCGTCGGGACGACGGGCTTCGTCGACCAGACGGCGATGTTCAGCTACTTCCGGTGTGTCATAGGTACAGCGCACTTCGTAGTGAAACAGCTCACTGCGTACGTCTCCGATCATCTTCATCAGCTCGCCGGCGTTCGGCAACATGTCGTCGGCAGCATCGAGCGCCCGAATACGATCGGCGAGCGCCCGAAGCATGGCTTTCAGGATCTCGGTGCGTCCGTCATCGTACGTCTGATCTTCCGCCATCACGCCTCCGGAACTTCTACCCTGTCATCCGGCTACGGATCTCTGCACCCGTGGCGGTAAGCTATCTGTCGCACCGTGCTCGGCGCTATCCTGGGTCGGAGGTTCGACCGCCTCGCCGACGCTCGTTGCCCCCGGGACCATCTACACCGAACAGCTTCGAATCCCAGTGGGAGCCGGCTCGCTCCACGTGGAACGGGTGGGTCGGGCGGGGCCGGCGGAGAATGCACCGGCCGCGCTCCTCTCAACACTCACGGCATGGATTGCGTAATCGCCGTGGGACGCCCCTAGGAAGCGGGTGTCTCGTCAGTTAGGTTTCCCCTGCTGTCCCGGAGTTCCCCGGCAGCGATGTTCGACGCACTACCCAGAGGAAATGGCCAAGCCCAAGCTTCGTCCGCGTCGTGACGCCATGGTTCCCTCCCCGTATCAGGAGGCCCGTGACGAGCTCTTCCAGCAGATCATGCAGTGTGGCGTGATCGGGTGTCACCCCGAAGACCAGAAGGAGTGGTTCGACGGTACCATGGAGTATCTCACGGGTCGGTACCCGGAGATCAAGGCTCCGGAAATTGCCGAACTGCGCACGTTGGGCGAGCGGTTTGCCCAGCCGACCAGAAAGCAGACGCAGGAAGCGGCTGCCGTCTGATCGCTTCGTCCGGCGCGGAATACGAAATACATCGAGCGCCTCCTCCGGGAGGCGTTCGTCGTTGGTGGATTCGAGGCTTCGCTCTCACACGGTCGAGTCCACTGAACAGATCACGCGGAGGCGCAGAGAGCGCAGCGGTCGCAGAGCACAACGCCAACATTTCTCTTATTGCAGCGCTCTGCGAACTCTGCGTTCTCTGCTTCTCTGCGTAATCAGTTCACGAGCGCGGCCGCCGAACGCAGCCCCCGAGCCTACCGCACCCGCTCGCGCCACAGCATCAGCGTGTAGTCCACCGTCGCGACGAGCCCGAGCGTGCCGACCGCGATCACCAGGCCGTCAACGGTGGCCGGCGCCAGCAACACCGCGATAAAGGTGAGTAACTGCAGCCCCGTCACGATCTTCCCCAACGGGCGGGCGCGGAAGCGAATGGGGCGAAGCCAGCTCACGTTGCGCGCCGTGAACCAGCCGATCAGCGACATGATGTCGCGGAAAAAGATCGCCGCCGCCTGCCAGACCGTGAGCTGTTCGCCCGACACATACGCGATCACGACGCAGAGCACGAAGAACCGATCGGCCACCGGGTCGATCAGCGCGCCAAAGCGCGATGCCACTTTCGTGCGACGGGCGATCCAGCCGTCGAGAAAATCGGTGAGCGAGGCCACCGCAATCAAGGCCAACCGAACCGGCACAGCGTCCATCACCAGAAATCCCACCGCCAGAATCACGCGCGATGTGGACACCAAGTTGGGCACCGTGAGCACCGTCGGAGTTTCCGTGTGGGCCATGCTGGAAACTACCGACACCGGGGGGCGGGGTGCCAGCGACGACGGGCGTTGTGTATTGTCCCTCCATGACTGATCCGCTTGCACTGCTCGTGCTCGGCGTGGCCATGGCGGTGCTGGCGTGGGATATCGCGCTCGCCGGCTGGATCGTGGCGCGACGAGAAGCACCGCAGGTCTTTACCAATCTCACCGCCTTCTGCGGACTGCTGGTCGCGCCGGCACTGCTCGTGGCCGTCGCCAGCGGTACCGAGACCGGCGCACGAACGATCTTGGGCATCTCGTGGCTGATGCCGATGATCGCCTGCGCCTTCGTGCTACAGGTGCTCTATTCGCTGCTCACCCGCTTGGTGTCGGTGGTCGTCGCCCTGCCAATCCTGCTCTACGACGTCGTGATCGCGGTGGTCGCCATCGGTGACTACCTCGCCTCGCAGCAGGGCGGTGCGCCTCTCCCGCTGCAGGCTGTCGTGGCGGCCCGTGACGTCGTTCTCGGCTTGACAGTGGGACGCGCCGCGCTGGTGTCTCCACTTGCCATGCTGGTGCCGATGATCGCTCCCGCATATCCGGCGCGGCGACGGTAGGGCGGGTGCGTCCGCCTACGCGGATTGCCCGCGGTCGACGCACGCCTGCAAGCCTTCGACCGCTGGAATCATCGCGCTGTCGAGCGCCGCGCGACAGATGCGAGAGCGGCGACCGAAGACGCCGTCCTGATCGTCGCGGGATCTAGACGATCAACCCACGCACCACGCCTTCGGCCACGCGCGACGGATCGAACGACGCGCGCGCCATCCGAAGGACATCAGCGCCCCGCACTGCCGCCAAACGATCGACCACGTCGTGGCGCTCATGCAGTCCCTCGCCGAAGAGCCACGCATCGGCCATGTCGCCCAGCACACTGCTGCCCGACTGCTGCGCGATGGCGTGCGTGCCGATGAGATAGCGGCGCGCGCGCTCCATTTCTTCGTCGGTGGGGGCGGCCTCGCAGAGTTTGGCGAATTCTCCCAGCAACCCAGCGCGCGCTTCATCCTCGCGCGACGGGGATGTGGCGATGTACGCGGCGAAGGCACCACCGGCTCGGCGTTCAATGGGAAACGCGCTCACGGTGTACGCCAGCGATTGTTTGTCACGCAGCTGCTCGAAGAAGCGCCCCCCCAACCCACTGGCCACCGCCGACAACACCCGCGCGGCGAACCGGTCCTCAGAAAAGCGCGACGGTCCAGGGAAGAGCATGGCCAAGGCCGTCTGCTTCTTTGCGCGCTCCTCGTGCAGCACATGGGCCTCCTGCGTCCACGCCACCGGCGCCGGCGCGATGTCGTCCTGCCACTGCAACAACGGGAACGCGCGATCGACGACGCCCGCGACCTCATCCGGTGTCACATCACCCACGACCGCAATCACCGACGCGCCGCGTGCGATATGGTCGCCATGAAAGGCGCGTACACTTTCGGTGTTTACCTGCGCCAGCGACGCGTCCGTACCGATCACCGATCGTGCGTACGGATGCGTGCCGTACGCGGCGATCGCAGCCAGCCGCATGGGCCAGCGATACATGTCGTCACGCGCGCGGGTCGCCTCAGCCAGTGCGAGCGCGCGCTCGGTGCTCACCCCTTCATCGGGAAACACCGGATGCTGCAACACGTCACCCAGCAGGTCCGTGGCCGCCGAGAGATGCCGGACCGGCACCGACATCGTCCAGCCAATGCTTTCGAGCGCCGCACTCACGCCGATACTGCTGCCCAGTTCCTCGGCCAACTCCGCAATGCGCGCCCCGCTGCGCCGTTCGGTGCCCTTGAGCATGGCCTGGGCCGTGATGCGCGACAGTCCTTCGTGCGATTCCGGCTCCACACACGACCCACCACGCTGAAACACCCCCACATTCACC
>CAIUOO010000563.1 GCA_903900795.1 uncultured Gemmatimonadota bacterium
AATCCGCATCCCACCGACGCCGATATCGACACGGCGATGGCGAGAAATCTGTGCCGCTGCGCGTCCTACACGCGTATTCGTGCCGGCATCAAGCGCGCCGCCGAGTTGGCCGCGGCCGCCACCCCAGCCAACGGGAAGCGCACATGACACCCGATTCGAAGGTCGGCGCGTCGGGGATGGATCGACGCCAGTTCATCAAGATCAGTGCGCTGGCCGGCGGTGGGTTGCTGGTCGCGAGCGGGTTCGACGGGGCAGAGCATCTCGCCGCGGCGGCGGCGCCGACTGGGCTCGCACCCGTCGCCGACTTTGCACCGAACGTGTTTGTCAGTATCGCGCCGAGCGGTGTGGTCACCCTCATCGCGCCCAATTCGGAGATGGGGCAAGGCATCAAGACGTCGCTGCCCATGATCATCGCCGAAGAACTCGATGTGAAGTGGGAGCAGGTGACCGTTGTGCAGGGCGATCTGAATCCGGCGTATGGTCGGCAATTCAGCGTCGGCAGCGGATCGACGGTGGCGAACTACACCGCCATGCGACGCGCCGGCGCGGCCGCACGGGCCGTGCTCGTGCAGGCCGCGGCGCTGGAATGGAACGTGAGCGCGAGCGAATGCACCACCGCGAACGGTGTCGTGACACACGCGGCCTCGAAGCGAACGGCCACGTACGGCGCACTCGCGACCAAGGCCGCGCAGCTACCGACCCCCGCGAACGTGACGCTCAAAGATCCGAGCACCTTCACACTGCTCGGCACCCGGATTGCGGGCGTTGACAATCGTAAAATCGTGAAGGGCGCGCCGCTCTTTGGCCTTGATGTCACGCTGCCGGGCATGCTGTACGCGACATATACCAAGTGTCCGGTGTTCGGCGGTGAGTTGGTGAGTGCGAACCTCGATGACGTAAAGGCCAAGCCCGGCGTGCGCGATGCGTTCGTGCTGCGTGGCATCGCGGGCCTTCCCTCGGGGGTGGCGGTGGTGGCCGATTCCACGTGGAATGCGTTCAGCGCCACGAAGGCGTTGAAAGTCCAGTGGAACGAGGGTCCGCAGGTCGCGCAGAGTAGCCGCGAGATGGCCGAGCAAGCCGCGGCGCTGGCGAAGGCCAACGCGCCGGCATCGCTGCCGTCGGGTACGCGCGCCGTGGACGCAGTGTATCACTATCCGTTTCTCGCCCATGCCACGCTCGAGCCGCAGAATTGCACCGCGTGGTATCACGACGGCGTGATGGAGCTGTGGACGCCCACACAAATTCCGTCATCAGGACAGGGCCTGGTGATGAAGGGGCTGGGGCTGTCGGCGAAGGAGGTACAAGTGCACATCACGCGCTTGGGTGGCGGATTTGGCCGGCGCGGCAGTAACGAATTTTCCATCGAAGCGGCGGCCATTGCCCAGAAGTGTGCGGGGACCCCCATCAAACTCACGTGGACGCGCGAACAGGATTTCGCACACGACAACTATCGCTCGAACGGATGGCACTTCTTCTCGGCCGGGCTCGATAGCCAAGGCAAAGTGGTCGCGCTGCACGACGCGTATATCAAAATGCTGGGTGGACCGGGCGAGATGTCCGCCGCGGGTTTTCCATTCAATGCGATTCCAGGATCGCAGGTAAACTCCGGCAAACTGCGCGGGGGCATTCCCACCGGGTATTGGCGTGCGCCTGGCGATAACGGCAACGTGTGGGCGACGCAGAGCTTCATGGACGAACTCGCACACGCCGCCGGGAAGGAACCCCTCGCGTTTACGCTCGACCTGCTGGCCGCGGTGCCGGCATCGCCGAAGTTCGACGCGAACAAGCTGATCGCGGTGTTGAAACTCGCCACCGACAAGGCGAAGTGGGGACAACCGCGTGTACGTGGCGAGGGACAGGGATTCGCCATCTGTTTCGCCAATAACGCGTACGTGGCGATCGTCGCCGATGTCGCGGTGAGTCAGGCAGGCGAACTCACCATCAAGAAGCTCACCGCGGCCGTTGATGCGGGCACCATCGTGAACTTGAGCGGCGCCGAGGCGCAGGTACAGGGCTCGATGCTCGATGGCATCAGCGCCGCGTGGTTCCAGAAAGTCACAATCGAGCGTGGCGCAGCGGCGCAGACGAACCTCAACAAGTATCCGATGCTGCGCATGAACCATGCGCCGCCGGTCGTCGATGTGCATTTCATCCCGTCGTCGGCGCCGCCAACGGGCCTGGGTGAACCGGCACTGCCGCCTGCCGCGCCCGCGGTGTGCAATGCGATTTTTGCGGCCACGGGGAAGCGCATTCGCACGCTGCCGATCACCGACGACACACTCAGGTGGACGTAGCGGGGATCAACGTCAGCACCAACACCGTGTCACGACGCGCGTCGCGTGGCGGGCTACCGGTACAGCAACGCTGGCTGTACCCGTTCCGCCCAGTCGTCGAG
>CAIUOO010000564.1 GCA_903900795.1 uncultured Gemmatimonadota bacterium
ATTTACGACATCGCCGACATGCCGGCGCACTACCTCAAGGAAATCGAACACTTCTTCGGCATCTACAAGGACCTCGAAGGCAAGCGCGTCGAGATTCAGGGATGGGAGAAGAGCGAGGTGGCGTTCAAGGTGATTCAGCGGTCGATTGAGCGGTACGCCGAGGTCTATCTCAAGGGTGAGTGATTGCGACAGTGAACTGCAAACTGCGAACTCCCTAGGGAGCAGGGGGGAGGGTTTCAGGAAAGAGGAAGCAGGTGAACGGCGCGCGGTTCACCTCTTTCCTGCCCCCTGATACCCTCCCCCCTGCTCCCTAGGGAGTTTGTAGTTCGCAGTTTCCGTTTACCGTGCCGCAGCCTGCTTCAGCACCAACGCCGCATTGATCCCGCCAAACCCAAAACTGTTCGACAGCACCACCTTCGGACTCAACTCCCGGCCGTGGTGCGGCACGAAATCCAGATCGCAGCCGTCGGCGGGCGTGTCGAGATTGAGCGTAGGCGGAATCCATCCGCGTGATATCGTAAGCGCGCTGATCGCCGCCTCGAAGGCGCCCGATGCCCCGAGGGCGTGACCGTAGTAGCCCTTGGTGCTCGACACCGGCACACGGTACGCGTGGTCGCCGAACACCTGCTTGATCGCCATCGTTTCTGTAGGATCATTCAGCGGCGTGCTGCTGCCATGCGCGTTGATGTAGTCGATCTGCTCCACGCTTACCGAGGCATCGCGCAGGGCGTTGCGCATGCAGCGCGCGGCCTGGGCCCCGTCGGGGCGCGGGGCGGTCATGTGGTGCGCATCGTTGGTGGTGCCGTAGCCGCCAAGCTCCGCATAAATGCGGGCGCCGCGCGCCACGGCGTGCGACCATTCCTCCAGCAGCAACACCGCGCCGCCTTCACCCATCACGAAGCCGTCGCGATCCTTGTCGAACGGGCGTGACGCACGTGCCGGATCGTCGTTGCGCGTCGACATGGCGCGAATGAGGGCGAACGCACCGAAGCACAGCGTCGCGAGTGGCGCCTCCGAGCCGCCGGCCAGCATCACGTCGGCGTAGCCATCGCGAATCTGACGGAACGCTTCGCCGATTGCCATGGCGCCCGACGCGCAGCTCATCGCGTTGGTGGAGTTGGGGCCCGACACGCCGAACTCGATGGCCATGTTGCAGCTGGCCGAGCCACCGAACACGGCAAGAGCCAGCGTGGCATCGACGGCACGCAATCCCCCGTGCAAAAAGCGCGCGGCCTGTTCCTCGGCGTATCCCACGCCGCCCAGCGCCGTGCCCATCATCGCGCCTACGCGATCGCGGTCCTCGTTGGCCAGATCAAGCTTGCCGTCTTCGAGGGCCAGCATTGCACTCACCACGGCGAACTCACTGAACCGATCGAATCGCTTGACGCGCTTGGCATCGATCCAGTGGGTCGCGTCGAAGTCGTCGATCTGCGCCGCGCACTGCGAGCGGTAGATCGACGCATCGAAGCGCGTGGCCGGTACCACCGCCGAGCGTTCGGCGCGCAGCCCCTGCCAGAGCGCCTCGACGCCGGTGCCGATGGGGGTCACGCAGCCGATGCCGGTGATGGCCACCCGACGACGTGACGGCGACGATTCGGGCGTCGTGTGCGGAGGCATGCGC
>CAIUOO010000565.1 GCA_903900795.1 uncultured Gemmatimonadota bacterium
CCGCGGGAAATTCGAGCGGCAACGCCGACGCCATCGCGATCAACTCGGCGTCGGTGTAATCCTTGCGATAGTCAAACCGATCGCTGGTGTAGTCGGGAACACCGCCGCGATGACTCAGCAGATGACGAATGGTGATGGACTGCCAGCTGGCCGGTACTTCCGGGAGATAGTGCCGCACCGAGCTATCGAGCGCGATCTTACCGTCCTCGACCAGCGACAGCACACCGGCCGCCGTGAACTGTTTGCCCAGCGAACCCGATTGAAACATCGTGGCATCGGTGACGGGCGTACGGTTCTCCAGTTCGGCCACACCGAAGCCACGGGACACCACCACCTCGCCGCGCCGCACCACGGCGATCGCGAGTCCGGGAATGCGAGCAGTTTCCATGGTGCGGCGCACGAGCGTATCCACCGCGGCGGCCGACGGCAGTGGCTCACGGCGCAGCGACCAGGGCAGCGTGAGTGGTGCCGGGTTGGGCCAGACGCGTTCCAGCGTGCTGCTGCGATACAGTGTGCCGCCCTTCATCACGTAGGCGATCGTACGGCTGTTGCGAATGGACTGCAGCGGGTTGGCGTCGAGCACGACCAGATCGGCGACCTTGCCGGATTCAAGCGATCCGAGATCGGCATCGAGTCCGATCGCACGCGCCCCTTCGATGGTGGCCACGCGCAACACGTCGTGCGGCGCCATGCCGCCGTCGGCGAGCAGTCCCATCTCCCAGTGATTGGAGAGCCCCTGCACTTCACCGTGCCCGCCCAGTCCAATGTGGCCACCAGCGCGCAGGACATCCACCGCACCGGCGGCGGCTTCGCGCTCGTTGTACTCTTCCGGCGGAAACCAGAGCAAGCGCGTCGAGGTTCGCTGAAACAGCGCGCCATCGGGGAACCAGCGGTTGATGCGCGGATCTTCGTGCGGCCGTTCCTCGGCGAGCAACCGATAGATGGGTAGCGCCCCTCCGAACGCCACCACGAGGGTGGGGGTGTTGGTGATACCGGTGCGCGACATCAGTTGCACGATGTCATCATGAATGGGCGCTTCCGGAATCGCATGTTCGAGCCCGCTGAAGCCGTCGATGATGTGCGTCAGATCCTCTTTGCCGTCGGCAGACCCTTCCGTGGTGGGCATGAGCCCCAGCTCGCGCGCGGCTTCCACCAGCCACTGTCGCTGCTGTCGGTTGCCGGTCTGATACGACTTGAGATACACCGTGCCGTAGTCGTCGCGGTACAGGCGCAACAGGCGACGGGCGTCGTCGAGTGACTGGAAGTTGGTGTTGGCGCCAATCCCGGGGCCGGTGGAGAAGACGCGTGGGCTGGGGACACCGTCCACCTCCACGAGGTTGGCGAGGTCGAAGATGTCCGGCGTGACCTGCGGGTCGCGGATGGTGGTGATCCCCATCGCGAGGTTGGCGAAGCCGTTGGTGGACTCCGGCTGCAGCAGCGCGCCGGCACCGCCCCAATGCGCGTGAATGTCGATGAACCCCGGCACGATGTACTTGCCGCTCACGTCAATCACGGTGGCGCCGGCGGGCGTGGGCGCGGCGCCGCGCGCGCCAACGTTCGCAATACGCCCATCGGTAACGATCACCTCGGCGTCACGCAGCACTTCGGTGCCGCGCATGGTGATGACCATGGCGCCACGGAGCACGATGGTGCCGGTCGTAGTTGCGCGCGGCAGCGACACCTCGAACGTGCGCGGCGTGGCGGCGGCCGTGGCCGGCACTGGAAGCGGTGCCCCAAGCGTCGGCGCCGCAGCCGTGGGCCGAGGCGCCGGTCCGATGATGCGCACGGGGCCGCCGCTCGCGGCCACTTCGGCGCGTTGAGCGTTTGGAGGGAGCGCGCCGGGCGGCGCCATGAGCGTGGCGCGGAGTGGCGCGGTGTTGGCGATGATCGTGCGACCATCCGGCGTCCACGTAGGGTCGGCCCACCACGCCGGCGCGATGGTGAGACGCACCGGCGCCTCTTGGCCGTCGGCGCGGGCTTTCCAGAGGGCGCCGCCGTTTTCGTCCCACGTTACGAACGCCACCCAGCGGCTATCGGGAGACCACGCGGGCATGAACTCCCGGGCGCGGGCCGTGCTGGTGAGACGGCGCGGTGCGCCGGTGGCGTTGGCAATCCAGATGCGTCCCAGCGACGAGAAGGCGACCTGTCCGTTGGGGGCGGTTGCCTGCTGCTGCACACGGCGCGTGCGTACGGGGCCGGTGGCCAGCCGCTGCGGGAAGTGCAGCGTGGGCGTCACGTCCAGCGCGACATCAGCCGAGAACGGGATCACGGTGTCGCTGCCGTCCTGCACCCCCAGCCGGTGAAGCTTCCCGCCATAGGCCGCGTACAGCGAGCGGCCATCGGGGGAGAAGGCGGTGTTGGGGAGCACGTCGCGCGAGGCGCGTGCCTCGAGCTGATTGCGGTCCACCGGGTACGCCAGCCATCGCTCGGCGCCGGTGGCGAGTGTGCGCAGGCGGAGGCCGGTTTTCCCTTCGCGCACGGTGCCGTACACGAGCGTGCTGCCGTCGGGGGAGAGCATGGGCTTCATGGCCGGCAGCCCCTCCACCGCCACCGGTTCGGGGGCCCCGCCACTCACGGCGACACGCATGAGCGCACTCGTGGCGCCGTTGCGGCTGCCGTACGGGCGCGGCGTGACCGCGGTAAACCAGAGGCTCGCCCCATCGGGGGATGGCCAGGCGCCATAGGGGCCCGGCGCCGGTGCGGAGACCAGCGGTTGCGCCGGGCCATTGCCGTTGGGCACGAGGCGGGTGCCTTGGCCGCTGGCCACGTCGTAGCGCCACAGTTCGGCCGTGCGCGTGCCATGCGGATCGGTGACCGTTACAACAACGGACCGCCCATCGGTGGCCCAGGCCGGCGACAGCATGCCGGAACGGGGGAGGCGCGTCACCGCGCGCGCGTTGCGGCCGTCGGCGGAGGCGATCCAGACGTTATCGGAGCCCGTTTCGTCGCTGATGAACACGAGCTGCGCGCCGTCGGGGGAGAGCCGTGGTTGCGACTGAAAGGCGCGGCCGGTGATCAGCGGCGCGGCCTTTCCACCGTCGACCGGGACCCGGTAGATGTCACCCAGCAGCTCGAACACGAGCGCGCGGCCATCGCGGGTGACATCGAGCGAGACCCACGTGCCTTCCGTGGTGGTGAAGGCGATCGAGCGCGTTGGCGGCGTGGTGGGTGCGGCTGGTACCTGGGCGGCGAGGTTGCTGGCGAGCACGGTGCTGGCCAAGGCCAGCGTCACGCAGGTAGCGGCAACAAGGCGACGGCGAGGGCGCATGTGGCGGGGTGCAGACGTCGGACGCGGAAGAGAAACGATGGGACCAAACTACGGTGCCCGTGTGGGTTCCACGAGACTGACCAGGCTGCATAATTTCGCTCATGGACGGCACCCCGACTCCGGGCACGACCCTCGCCGAGCGGCTCACGCTTGCCGCGCGCGACGGATACCCGCTTACGGCGCAGCGCTATGTCGCGGTAGGTGCGCCGCGCGGCCACCTCATCGTGGCCGGCGCGACCGGTGTCCCCCAGCGTTTCTATCGCGGTTTTGCCCAGTACGCCGCGGCGCAGGGGTACACGACGCTCACGCTCGATTATCGTGGCGTCGGGCTGTCGCGCCCCGGCACGCTGAAGGGCTTTCACATGGAATACCTCGACTGGGCGCACCATGATCTGGCGGCGGCCGTCGACCTGATGAGCGACCCGGCGGTCCCGCTGTTCATGGTGGGACACTCGTTCGGCGGGCATGCGTTCGGGCTGCTGCCCAACCACGCGCGCGTAGCGCGGTTCTACACGTTCGCCACCGGCGCGGGGTGGCACGGCTGGATGCCTCGCGGGGAGCGGGCGCGCGTCCTGCTGCTGTGGCACGCCATAGGGCCGCTGGTGGTGCGCACGTTTGGCTATCTGGCGTGGAGCCGACTCGGCATGGGGGAAGACCTGCCGCTGGGCGTATACCGTGACTGGAAGCGCTGGTGCCGGTTCCCGCGCTACTTCTTCGACGATCCCGCGATGGCCCATGTGGCGGCGCAGTTCGCGCAGGTGACCACGCCGATCACCGCGGCCACCGCGATCGACGACCGGTGGGCGCCACCGGCCTCGCGGGACGCGTTCATGGCCGGCTACCGTGGCACGCCGTGGCGGGCGGTGGACATCGACCCGGTGCGAAGCGGGCTCGGGCCGATCGGCCACATGGGCTACTTCCGGCCACGCGCCGAGCCCCTGTGGCGCGAGGCGCTGGCGTGGTTTGGGGAGCACGAGGGCGGGCCGTCCGATTCCTTCCACTCGGCGTTGCGGGCGACCGTCCGGATCCATGGGGCAGCCGACCGCCGGTGAAGTCGATGGATCGGCCACCGCTGACGGTCATCATCCCAAGGTCGGCCGAAGCTCAACTCCAGCAATCACTATCGCCGCGAGCAGGCGCAGCCAGTACGTTTGACGCCGTGGGAATTTCTGGAAATGGAAACTGGATGAATCAACGCGACGGCCCGTATGTCGGATGTCACCGCGTTTGAACTGTTCGACGAGCTCGCCCCGTCGCTCCAATCGATAATGGGCGCAGACACCTACGCGCGCCTGCGACTCGCCCTCGATCATGTCGAGTTCGCGACCGCAGTGGAAATCGTGCGTCGCATCGAGACGGCCCCATGACGGCGGAACAGTTGCACGAGACGCCGCGCATCCTCATTGTCGACGACGATGCCGTGTCTGTGCGTTTGCTCGCGCGCGTACTGACCGGATTAGCCCGGATTCAGGTCACGACGAAGGCGTCGGAGGTGCTGGCCTTGGTGCAATCCGGCCAACCCGACCTCGTGCTGCTCGATATCGAGATGCCCGAGCTCGATGACTTTGCCCTCTGCGAGCAGATTCGGCAGCAACCGGGCGGGGATCAGACGCTGGTGCTCTTCGTAACCAGCCATTGAGCGGAGGCGCTCGGAGTGCGTGCACTGGCGAATCGCTGGCATTGCTGATGTGCGACGTGGACCATTTCAAGGCCTACAACGATATACTCGGGCATGTCGCCGGCGATGCGTGCCTTCGGGAGATTGCGGCGATCCTGCGCGCGCACGCGCGCCGCGCGGGTGATGTCGTGGCACGCTACGGCGGCGAAGAGTTTGCCGTCATCATGCCGCGCTGCTCCCTCCCGGAAGCGCAGGCCATC
>CAIUOO010000566.1 GCA_903900795.1 uncultured Gemmatimonadota bacterium
AAGATGGCGCAGGTGGTGCGCTCGAAGTCGGTCTGGGCCACCCGAATCGTGAGATTGGACCGGCCGAAACGCTGCTCGAGCGAACCGATCACGAGCTTGCCCTGGTCACGCACCGACGGCTGAACCAGGTCGCGCGAAGCGCGGTTGTCGCCGCCCGTGAGCGCGAAGAGCGAGTCGGTACGGTTGTTCACGAGCGCGAGCGGGTCGCCACGATAGGCGAAGAAGTAGCGACGATCGTAGCCGCGATTCTGACGCTCCGAACCGATGGCGGTGAACTTGATCGTGGTGTTGTCGAACGGCAGGAAGGTGAGCTTGCCGACCACCGAGGAGTTCTGCGTGCCGCCGAACGCCTGGAAGCCCGGCACGAGGTCCTTGGTGGACACGCCAAGGATATCGCCCAGCACGAGCGGCGCGTTGGCCGTGTACACGTCCTTGTCGAACTCGAGTACGCGCTGGGCCTGGCTCTGCACCTGCCCCGACACCGAGTAGCGCAGCTTGCTCTTCGTGCCCGGCACCGGGCCCGAGAGGTAACCGCGAAGCAGGTTCAGCCCGAGGAGCTTGTCCTGCTCGGTGCCGAAGATGCTGCCCGGGAGCGTGGAGTTCTGGAAATCGATGGCGCCCGACACTTCCGAGCCCCCTTCACGCACGGCCTGGTTGATGACACCGGCCAGCGCATTGCCATACTGCGGCTCCATCGCGCCACGCTGGAAGTCCACCTGCTGCACGGCCAACGCGCTCATGGAAACGGCGTCGTTACCGAACAGCGGGTTGTTGATGGCGATACCGTCGATCATCGACAGCGTCGCACCACCGCGGCTACCACGAACGCGAAGCGCCGGCGTGGTGCTGCGCTGCTCTTCCGCCAGCGACACGACCGAGGTGTTCTGCGGGACTTCCGTGAAGCCCTGCTGCAGCGCGAGCACGCCGGCGATGCTGGTGACCGGCAACGACGTAATCTGCTCAGCGGTGACCGTGGTACGGGAACCGACCTGGCCACGCTCCACCAGCGGCGCCACATCGGCCTGCACCGTCACGGCCGCCAGCGTCTGGTTCGACGCCCGCAGCTTGAAGTTCTGCTCGCGCGTCGCGTCGATCGACATCGTGACGTTCGTGGCGGTCACGCTCTGGAAGCCGAGGCGACGGGCCTGAACCGAGTAGGATCCGGGAGGAACCTGAATGATGAAATAGCGGCCGCTGGCGTTCGTGTTCGAACCCAGCGTCGTCCCTTGAATGACCACCGCAACGCCCTCGACGGGCTTGCCTGTTTCCGCGTCGGTTACAACACCGGTCAACTTACCGGTCTGTGCCTGTGCGGCGGTGATCGGCGCGGCAACTGCCACCACGCCTAGGACCGTCGCGATAAACCACATACGACGTCCGAAAGCCCTCATCTGCTCCTCCGGGAGGCTAATACTGCGGGACAACGTGCCGACCGGCGGGACCGCGTCGACAACGTCTGCAACGCCACGACGACAGCCGCAGAGCAACCTTTGGGCGGCCTGAGGGGTACCGAGGTGGCACTGAAAAGCGCCGGCGCAGGGGCGCGGCGGCGAAAACACACGGTGGGGTGGGTACAGCAGCGGTGGGGACGACACGGAATCCGGGTCATGACTGGACGGAGCTCGGTGTCGTAGCCGTGGCGGCAACCTAGCAGTCAGCACCGAAAGCGCAAACCCCAGCACCGTGGAGCGCGAGCCGGATCGGGTCGAGGGAATCTGCCGGCACAACGCCACGAGGCCGCCTGATGTCAGGCGGCCTCGTCTATAAACGAATCTGTAAACGGGACGCCCCGCGCCGATCAGCGCACCCGCGACCGGTAGGTCCGTGACAACCGCAGGGTAGACCCGTTGCCGAGCATCAGTAGTCCATCGCCCCCGGGCAGCGGCGACATCTCCCGCACGCGATCCATGTTCACCACGATGCGCCGGTGAATGCGCACGAACTGGCGCGGATCGAGCGCGGACTCGATGGCCGTGATGGTACCGCGGGTGCGGTACTTCTCGCCGGCCGCATGCACGAGGATGTAGTTGCCGTCGGCCTCGAACCAATCGACGTCCGATAACGGCACAAAGCGGGTGCGCCGCCCCTCCCGCACCAGGACGCGCAGTGGGCGTGCATCGCCCGAGCCGGTCGAGGCGCGACCGCCGTCGTCCTGCGCGAGATCGAGCACAGGCTCCTCGGCCTCATCGCGCGAGAAGCGCGCAACCGAATGCTCGGTGTGGCGTGCCGCGCGCCATGGCGTGGACGGGATCAGCGTTCCCGTGGACGGACCGCTCGCCCGCTTGCGGCGACGCGCGTCACCGCCGTCTTCCTGATCGATCGCCACGGTGTGTCCGTTGCCGTTGAGCGGTCCCCCAGTCTGGCCGTTCCCGGCCGCACGTGTGAAGAGCGCACCGAGCTCCAGGGTGCCCGACGCGTTCGCTTCGCCGATCAGACGCTGCAGCTCGTCGGCGGTGCGCAGCAAGGCCACCTGCAACACCTGCTGACGCGCACGCGACATCGCATCACGGAGACGCTCGGCCACCACCGGCACCGGCACGAAGTCGGTGGCCTGCAGTTCAAACGCCTGCACGGCGTGCTCTTCGCGCGCCGAGGCGAAGACGATGGCCGTGGGACGATCGGACGCGGCGAGCGATTGCACGAACGCGAAACCGGACATGTCGGTCAGCTCCGCACCCACCAGCGCTATATCGGGACGCGAAGACAGCGCGGTACGCGCCGATACGGAATCTGCGTGATATCCGAGGACCGACACATCGAGCGTGGCCGGTAGGTGGGCCAGCAGTTCGGGCAACGACGCCGGAACCTGGCCGAGAACTACGACACGA
>CAIUOO010000567.1 GCA_903900795.1 uncultured Gemmatimonadota bacterium
TACAGCTTCTGCCGGTCGAGCTTGGCCGAGTTGTCGACCAGGTTGACGTACAGTTGCACCATGCGGCTGTTCGCGTCCACCGTGGTAAAGGCCACCGTGCCCCGCGTGTTGTTCAGTCGCTGCGGTTCATCGGCCATCGCCGACTGCGCCCACTTGGCATTCACGGCGGGATCGCCATGGATGCCGAACTGCACCACGAATCCCGGCACCATGCGGAAGAACCGGTTGCCTGCATAGTAGCCGATGGTGACCAGTTCGTAGAATCGATCGGCGCCGTGCGGCGCGAGCGCGCGCGTGACCGCGATGGTGAACGGCCCTTTGCTGGTCTCGACGCGCACGCGGTACGTCTCGGGGCTGCGCATCGGTGTGGCAGCGGGTGCAGGAATCACGCGCGGCAAGGGTTTGGCGGTCGGCGTGCGCGGCTCCGCCGAGCAGCCGGCCATTGCGGCCAAGCCGATCGCCAGCAGTATCCGGGTGGTTCGCACGCTCATGCCATGACGCTCGCTTGATCTGGTAGTCCGTGGGTTCACGCGAAGTCCGCGAAGAACGCGAAGGCTCGCGAAGAAAATCTATTCTGCTGTTCTTCGCGAATCTTCGCGGTCCTTCGCGAGAATCAGCGATCTCAGTCGTGGCGCCCACGCCATCCGACGCCGCACCCTGTAGATTCAACGAGAACCCTCGGCCTCTCACCGTATGCCTAGTCTATCCCGCCGCTCGACCTGCCGCCCCGTCGCGATCTGTGCGGCCATCGTGCTGCCACTGGCCTCATGCGTGGGCGAGCGTGACCAGTTGCCCGATACACCGATCACAGCCCCCAAGGCGCCGCTCGAAACGCATCTCCGCGGACGCGTGCAGGATCTCGCCACGGCGCTGCCAATCGGCGGTGCCCAGGTCACGGTGGACGCCGTCTCGGATACCAGCCACGATGATGGCCGCTACAACCTGCAGCGACTCCGCGTGGGCGCCTCCGAGATCATGACCGTACGGGCGGGCTACGACACGGCGCGCACGCTGCTGCCGCTGCTGGGGGGTGATCAGGAGTTCATCGTGCGACTGCGGAAGGCGGTGCCGTAAGCGCGAACGGCCCGCGCGTCGGCCACCGTCCCCTCAATCCTCGTCTTCCACCCACAGTACCGCCGTCACGCCATCGCCCACGCACACGATGCCGGCATCGAGCGCCGACTCCGTGAGTGGATCGAAGCTGAAGCCATTGGCGTGCGGCGGCGCCTCGCCGAACACATCGGCCCAGTCGCCGTTGGTGAAGCAGCTGAACGGCTCCGGCACCATCGCCATCAGGTCGTTCACCAACGCCTCGGCCTCCGACGCCGGAATGATCACGGCGTCACTGCCGAGATCGCGTCCGAGCACCCCGGCGGCAATGCGCACCGCGTCACTCTCGCTCACCTCGAGCCAGCCGTCGCCGAGCGCGCGCAGGCCGAGGCCCTCCACGGCCTGATCGGCGAGGATCCGTGCTTTCGCCCACTGTGGCTGCGCTACGAGCGCGCAGGTAACGCGTCCACTCGTACGGCGCGCGATGATGATGTCAGTCAGCATGATGAATGGTGTGAGGGTGTGCGCAATATGCCACGAGGATTGGACGGCGCGCGCCGCATGACCGAGATTGCGGGGATTCTCACTCCTCCCCCACACCGTGGACATGACGATGGCTCGATCCTCCCTGTTCGCCGCGCTCGCGTTGGCAGCGCTCGCTTCCCCGCTCGCGGCCCCGCTGTCGGCCCCGCTGTCCGCGCAGGCCCCCGAGGCGATTCCGGCCAAGTACGCCGA
>CAIUOO010000568.1 GCA_903900795.1 uncultured Gemmatimonadota bacterium
CACAGATAAGCAAACTGCATTGAAATTGTGATCGCTGTTCGCTTATCCGTGGTGTTTTCGTGTAATCCGTGATCTCCGTATTCTGGCTGTTGCTGTTGCTTTTCCGTGGACCGATACCAACAACAGCCAGAACACGGATGACACCGATAGACGGAAACACCACAGATAAGCAAACTGCATTGAAATTGTGATCGCTGTTCGCTTATCCGTGGTGTTTTCGTGTAATCCGTGATCTCGGTGTTCTGGCTGTTGCTGTTGCGATTCCTGCTCAGCGAACCGCCGCGATCTCCACGGGTACCTCGCACACCGACGGTGTCGAGACCTTCGATGGCAGCCCACGGCAGGCATCGTTCGTGCACCCGTGACCGCGATGCGTGTACTGCGAGCTGTGCGGCTTGCCCGACTCGAGATGCCCGTTCACGATGTCGGCCAGCGCATCGAGAAACTCCGGGCGTGCATTGAGCGATAGCGCGCGACGGAAGCCGGTCATACCGAGGGAGTGCGCGAGTGCGCCGGACTCGATATCGATTTCCGACAGCGTCTCGATGTGATCACTCGTAAAGGCGATCGGCACCACCAGCATGTGCTTCTGCCCGCGAGCCGCCAACTGCGTGATCATCGCTTCGGTGCTCGGCCGCCTGCACCACGCGACTCATTTTCGCCGCGATCTCGGCGGGATACGCGTCACCACGGTCGATCACGTTCAGCGGCCACGAATGGGCGCTCAAGAGCACCAGGACGCTGTCGCGTTCGTGCGCCGGATACTGCTCGAGCCTGTGGTCGAGCACGACCGCTGCGGGTCCTGCGTGAACGCGACCGCGCGCGTAGCGCGTCCCCCTGCGCCTTGGTCCACACGATCCCGGTACCACCCGCAGTGCCGGCACCGGCGCGAATACCCAATTCGCCCCTCCGTAGCATGACGGGGCATCACCCAACCCGCTCGACACTGTGGACTGCAGTTGCTGAACTCTGACCACGATAACCAGTCTGACGCCAGTACTCTGACCACTGAGTACTGGATCAGCGTTCAGTACCCGATCGGCCCGAGTCGAAACAGGCTCCACGGCCATACCGGCGCGCCCGGTTCCGTTCCCGCCATGAACCACTCCACATAGCGTCGCTCGTCCGGCGTCCGACCATCCGACGGCTGTCCCGTCGCCCGATCGAGTTCCACCGGCACCAACCCCGGCGGCGGCGTCCACACGCCGCTGGCGCGACTCCCGTACGCCGCCGCGATGATCTGCCCGGCAATTGGTGCCGCCAGCGTGCCGCCGACCGCGCCCGGTGAGATCATGGCCGGCTTGTCGAAGCCCAGCCACACGCCCGTCACCAACTCCGGCGTCATGCCCACGAACCACACGTCGGTGTTGTCGTTGGTCGTGCCCGTTTTCCCCGCTACCGGGATGCGCGCCGGCACGATCTTGCGCAGCGCCGTCGCCGTACCGCGCGTGACCACGTCCTGCAACATGTCACGCATGATGAACGCCACCCGCGGGTCCATCGCCGACCGCGCCGGCGCCACCTGCGTCGTGAACACCGTGCGGCCGGTGCGATCCTCGATGCGCTGGAGAAAGCGGGGTTCTACCGCCATCCCTCCATTGTCGAACGCGGCGTACGCCGCCACGAAATCGAGCGGCTGCACCACACTCGCGCCCAGCGCACTGGACGGGTACGGCGAAATGGGCGAGCGTACACCGGCACGGCGCGCCAGCGCGATCACCGAGTCCATGCCGACCGCGAGCGCGAGCTGCACCGCCACTGGGTTGCGTGACTTCGTGAGCGCTTCGCGTAACGTGAGCGCGCCCAGAAACGCGTTGTCGGCGTTGTCGGGGCTGTACGTCTGCCCGTTGTCGAGCCGGATACGCAGCGCGGTATCGGCCACCATGGCGTTGGCGGTCAGCCCCTGCGCGAGGCTCTGCGCATACACGAAGGCCTTGAAGCTCGAACCGGGCTGCCGGTTGCCGTCCACCGCCCGATTGAACGAACTCCGCGCATAGTCGCGCCCACCCACCAGTGCCCGGACGTCGCCCGTGGTCGGATCGAGCACGACCGCCGCGCCCTCTAGGCACGCCTCGACCTTCGCCTTCTTCGCGGCCGCGGCCGCCGTATCACCGGCCACACGCGCGCACCGCTGCCCGCGGAACCCGGGGCGCGTTTCAATCTCGTCGAGCCCACTGCTCAGCGCGTGCTGCGTGGCGCGCTGCAACGCGGCGTCGATCGTGGTGTGAATGCGATACCCGCCCTGCATCACGGCAATGCCCGCCCGCTCGGCCTGCACGCGCACCACGTCGACGACCCACGGTGCCGTGCCACGCGTGGGTGTCACGGTACGCACCGGCTCGCGCTGCGCCGCCGCCGATTGCGCGGCGGTGATGTACCTCTGCTCCGCCATCAGCGCGAGCACCGTGTTGCGCCGCGTGCGATTGCGATCGGGATAGCGGGCCGGATCGTACTGCACGGGGCTTTTGGGCATCGACGCCAGCGACGCGGCCTCGGCCAGCGTGAGCTCGGCCGCGCCTTTTCCGAAGAACTGACGCGCCGCCATTTCGATGCCGAAGGCGCCGCGACCGAACGAGATCTGGTTGAGGAACGCCTCGAGGATCTGCTCCTTGTTGTAGTGGCGTTCCATTTCGCGCGCCGCCTGCTGCTCGCGCAGCTTACGGCCGGGCGACACATCCCGACGGTCAATCAGGTCGGGGTGCATGTTGCCCACCAGCAGCTGCGTGATCGTACTCGCGCCGCGAAGATTGCCCTTGGTCACGGCGTCCTTGATGGCACCGGCGACACCGACCAGGTCGACACCGTCATGCTGATAGAAGCGCTTGTCTTCCACCGCCACGAACGCATTCCCGACGTACTTGGGTAGCGAGCGCAGCGCGATGTTGATGCGACGCTCCCGGCCCAACTCTCCGATCAGCGCGCCGTCGCGCGCCAGCACGAGCGACACCTGCGCCGGCGTGACGATCTGCCAGGCCTCGCCGGTGGAGGCCCGTACAGCCTGCGCCGCCAGCCCGAGGGGCACGGTGGACACGAGCAGCAGGGTCCACGCGATGGATGCCAGGCGGATGTGGGACGAATCGTGTCGGGCAATCGGTGGACGCATGGGGGAATTGTACACGTTTGACCGCACGCCGGTCCGCCACGCACGTCCCCCTTTTTTCTGGCGCCAATGCTGCGCGCGACCGTAGGCGATCCGAGGCGATCCTCCTACTTTGCAGGCATGCCTGGTGAACCGATTCGTCCGCTGACGCTGGCTCTTTGCCAGTTCGCCCCCCGCAAGGGCGACGTAGCCGCCAACCTCGCCCGTATCGGGCGGCTGTGCGCACAAGCCTCCACCCTCGACCCGCGCCCGCAGGTCGTGCATTTCCCCGAAACAGCCCTGTCGGGCTACTTCGTGGAAGGGGCCGTCCGTGAGGTGGCTTGCACGGCTGGTGCGCTCGCGTACGATCTCGACGACGCCTACCGCACCGCCTGCGCCGCCGCCGGGATCGACTGCGTGGCGATGGACCTCGTGATCGGCTTCTACGAGCGCTGGCGCGACACGCTGCACAACAGCGCGGCCTATCTCACCATCGGCCTCGACGACGGCCCGCCCGTCATCCGGCACGTGCACCGCAAGAACTACCTGCCCACCTACGGGCTGTTCGACGAAGAGCGCTTCGTGGAACGCGGCACCGACATCCGCGCCTTCGAAACGCCGTGGGGCCGCGCGGCCATTCTGGTGTGCGAAGACGCCTGGCACTCCATCAGCGGCACCATCGCCGCCCTCGACGGTGCCCAGGTGGTGTTCGTGTCGTCGGCGGCCCCCGCCCGCGGTATCTGGCCGCGCAAAGACGGCATTGCCGGTCCGTACAGTGCGGCGCGCTGGGAACGGCTCATTCGCGACATCGCCGAGGAGCAGGGCGTGTACACCAGCTTCGTGAACCTGGTGGGCTCCGAAGGCGGCAAGCGCTTCTTCGGCACGTCGCACTTG
This sequence comes from uncultured Gemmatimonadota bacterium, assembly GCA_903900795.1. GTDB lineage: Bacteria > Gemmatimonadota > Gemmatimonadetes > Gemmatimonadales > Gemmatimonadaceae > Gemmatimonas. The sequence goes on from CAIUOO010000568.1 coordinate 3,974, forward strand.
GTCGGTCCCGGCGGTGACGTGCGTGGCCGCGCCCCGGTGTGGGACGAATCGTTCGTGTCGTTCACGATCGACCTCGACGACCTCGTGCGCGCCCGCGCCGACGGCCCGCTGCTGAGCGACCTGCGCGTGGCGCTGCCGCACGTGCTCGACAACATCCGACGCGTGCAGGACGGCGCGCCGATCTCCCTGTCGTACGACGGTCCGGAGCCGGCCGCCGCCGATCTGCTCCGCGGGGCCCGTGGCTTCAGCACCGGGGAATTCGCGGTGCCCACCGAGGCCCTGCAGCGTGCCAACTCGACGGTGCGCGCCATTCCCGAATCGCTACCCGTGATCCGGCACGAGCTACGCGACCACGGCGGTCCGCCGCCGCTGGCCATCGACGCCGAGATGACTGCGGAGTGGCTCACCGGATTCCTGCGCGAAGAGCTCACGCGCCGCGGCTTCGGGAAAGTCGTGATCGGCATCTCCGGCGGCGTCGACTCCGCCGTTACCGCGTTCCTGGCCGCGCGCGCCGTCGGCCCCAAGAACGTGATCGGGGTGCGCCTCCCGTATCGCACCTCGAGCGCCGAGTCGCTCGACCACGCCCAACTCGTGATTGACGCACTCGGTATTGAGTCGCGCACCATCGACATCAGCCCCGCGGTTGACGGCTATCTCACGGCTGAACCCGACGCCGATGCCTCGCGTCGTGGCAACATCATGGCGCGCATGCGCATGATCGCGCTGTTCGATCTCTCGGCCCGACATCGCGCCCTGCCGCTGGGCACCGGCAACAAAACCGAGCGCCTCTTCGGCTACTTCACGTGGCACGCCGACGACTCACCGCCGATCAATCCGATCGGAGATCTCTACAAAACGCAGGTGTGGGCACTCGCCCGACATCTGGGCGTGCCCGACATCATCATCACCAAGCCGGCCACCGCCGATCTCATCGCCGGGCAGACCGACGAGGACGATCTCGGGATCAGCTATGCGCGCGCCGACGAAATCCTGAACGGCATGTTGCACGGTTTCTCGCATGAGACGCTACGTTCGCGCGGTTTCCAGCGCGATGAACTCACACTGGTATCGAAGCGCCTGAACGGCACCCACTGGAAGCGTCGGCCGCCCGCCACTGCACTGCTCAGCCAGTCCGGCATCGGCGAATCGTATCTGCGACCGGTGGACTACTGAGCGTCTACCTCGAACTCGGCGTTCGGCATGCCCTTCGGGATCCGTGACTGGCGCCGTCTGGCCATCCTCGTCACCGCGTTCACCGTGAGCCACAGCGTCACGCTGGCCCTCGCCACGCTGCGGCTGGGATCGGTGTCGTCGCAGCGAGTGGAAACGCTGATCCCGCGACGATTCTGGTGACGGCGCTTGGCGCCTACACCGCCGCCCCCCGCAGCGCTTCGATCTCGCGTTTCAGGAGGACTCGAAGACGTGGATGTTCAAGCATCCGCAGTCGGTCGATCTCCGGCGCTAACCGTCCGTTACCGATCCGCCCACATCGCGTTCGGATCCGCGCCAACCAGCTGCACGCAGAACGCGGCAATCCGCTCCACGGCCTGCGCCACGAACGCCGCGCCCTTCTCCGGCGTGGCCGCACGCGGATCGCCCACGCCGGTATCGGTCGTCACCTGCGTCCAGCGACGCGGCAGCCATGCCCAGCCGCTGCGCACGCCGTCGAACACGCTGGGCTTGGCGTGGCCATCACCCCATGTTTCGCGATCGGGCACGACCAGGTGCGGTGCCACGTGCATGATCGCTGCCGTCTCGAGCTCGCCAGCGTGATCGCCGGCAGTCGCGAACACCCCGTGATCGCCAGCCTGCCACCAGTTTACGATGGCCAGCACGATCGGCGTGCCGGGCTGCAGTTCACGCACCAGCGCCCGCAGTTCATTGCCACCGTGCGCATTCAACAGCACCAGTGCACGCACGCCATGCGGTTCGAGACTCTTCACCACATCACGCAACACGGCCAACTGCGTGCTCGGCATCATGTTGATGGTAAAGCGCAGGTCGAGCTGCGTCGTGTTCACGCCGAACGGCACCGCCGGTAGCGCGGCCACGTTCACGCCCCGCATGGCACAGGCGGCCGCCACACGCGCCGCGACTTCGCGTCCCATGATGGTGTCCGTTCCGTACGGCAGATGCGTGTTGTGCGGCTCGGTGGCCCCGAACGGCAGCAGCGCCACGGGCCACTCGCCGTCACGCAGGGTCGGCCACGTCTGCTCTTCCACCACGCCTGCGCGCGGCGCGTATCCGTTGGCCGTACTCATGAATCAGCGCCTTACCCCTTCATGCCGCTGTTCGTGAGCGGGTCACGCAGCATACTGCCGATCCGGGCGGCCATGCCGTCGAGCTGCTGCCGGTTCGGCATCTGGGAGCCGGGGAACGGCAGTGGCACATCGAACCCGTCCCCTTCCCGGCGCGGGATCAGGTGAATGTGGTAGTGCATCACGTTCTGGCCAGCGGCCGCGCCCGAGTTCACAACGATGTTCATGTCGGTCGCCCCCGACGCCGTTTGCACCCGCGGGATCAGCTTCGCCGCCACCATGTACAGGTGGGCCCCGACGTCCTTCGGGATATCCTGCAGGACTTCATAGTGCTCACGCGGGACGACCAGCACGTGGCCGGGGTTGACCGGTTGAATATCGAGGAAGGCGATCGCGACCGAATCCTCGTAGCAGATCGAGACTTCGGCGGCGCCGCGAATCACATCGCAGAAGATGCAGTGGCCGCTGGACGGCGTCATGGAAGCAGTGGGTGCGTGCATAGGATTTCACCAGATGGGAGAGACCGTACGCTCAACCTGCCGCCAAAGGCGACGTCAGGCAAGCACCGCATGAACCCGGCCGCGGAATGTCTCATCCGCACGCGCAGGCGCTACGTTTAGGGGCAATCTGTCTTCAGCCCTCCAGATCACTTCGATGGCCACTTCGACCCGCCCGAGCCGCCCCCGCAAGGGAGCGGCCACCGAGCCTGCGCTCACCCGTGAGCAGATGGTGAACGCCTACCGCGTGATGTACACGTCGCGCCGGTTAGACGACAAAGAGATTCAGCTCAAGCGCCAGAACAAGATCTTCTTCCAGATCTCGGGTGCCGGCCATGAAGCCGTGCTCGCCGCGGCCGGCCTGTTGCTGCGTCCGTCGTACGACTGGTTCTATTTGTATTATCGCGACCGGGCACTCTGTTTGCAGCTGGGTATAACGCCCGCCGAAATGCTGTATAGCGCCGTCGGCGCCGCGGTCGATCCGAACTCCGGCGGTCGGCAGATGCCGAGCCACTGGGGCCAGAAGGCCCTCAACATCGTGTCGGTGTCGTCGCCCACGGGAACGCAGTTCCTGCAGGCCGTCGGCAACGCCGAGTCGACGCTGCGCGCATCACAGGGCCAGCTCAGCGATGGGTTCCCTGGCGACGAGGTGACGCTCGTCACCACCGGCGACGGCACCACCAGCGAAGGCGAGTTCTGGGAGTCGCTGAATACGGCGTGCAATCTCAAGCTGCCGGTGGTCTATCTCGTGGAAGACAACGGCTACGCGATCTCGGTGCCGGTGGAAGTGAACACCGCTGGCGGCTCGATCTCCAAGCTGGTGGCCTCGTTCCCGGGGCTCTACATCGAAGAAGTGGACGGCTGCGATTTCCTGGCGTCGTACGCGGCGCTCGATCGCGCCGTGACCTACGCCCGCGAGCGGAAGGGACCGGCCTTCGTGCATGCCAAGGTGATCCGCCCGTACTCGCACTCGCTCTCCGACGACGAAGTCCTCTATCGTCCCAAAGACGAGCGTGATGCCGACGCCACGCGTGATCCGCTCACCACGTTCCCGCTGTACCTGCTCGCCGAAGGTCTCGCCACCGAACACGAATTGCAGGCGCTGCGCGACACCGTCGACGCCGAAATTCTCGTAGCGACCGACGATGCGCTCGCGCAGCCGCAGCCTGGCGCCGACACGGTTATGTTCGGCGTGTACTCGCCGGACGTCGATCCCACGGCCGAACACTTCGATACGGAAGACGATCCGCAGTTCACGGGCGAGCCGACCACCATGGTCGATCTGCTCAACGCCTGCATGCGCGATGAGATGGGGCGTGACGAACGGATTCTGGTGTTCGGCGAAGACGTGGCCGACTTATCGCGCGAAGAGCACCGCGGCAAGGTCAAGGGCAAGGGCGGCGTGTTCAAGGTGACGTACGGCCTGCAGGCCAAGTTCGGCAGTGGCCGGGTGTACAACTCGCCGCTGGCCGAAGCAAACATCATTGGTCGGGCCATCGGTCTGGCGCACCGCGGCTACAAGCCGGTGGTCGAGATTCAGTTCTTCGACTACATCTGGCCGGCGTTCATGCAGATCCGCGACGAACTCGCCACCATGCGCTGGCGCTCCAACAACGCCTTCAGCGCGCCGGTGGTCATTCGCACCACGTACGGCGGCTACATCCGTGGCGGCGTCTATCACTCGCAGACGGGGGCCTCGCTGTTCACGCACAACCCCGGCCTGCGCGTGGTGTGCCCCAGCAACGCGCTCGACGCGAATGGTCTGCTCCGCACCGCCATTCGCTGCGAAGACCCGGTGCTGTTCCTTGAGCACAAGCACCTGTATCGCCAGACGTACAACAAGGGCCGTTACCCGGGCCCGAATTTCATGATTCCGTTCGGCAAAGCGAAGGTGCTGCGCGACGGCACCGACATCACGCTCGTCACGTACGGCGCCACCGTGCAGCGCGCCCTCGTGGCCGCCAATCAGATCGCCGAGGAAGGCGGACCGAGCGTGGAGGTCATCGACCTGCGCACGCTCTCGCCGTGGGACGAGGAAACGGTGTTCAACAGCGTCAGGAAGACCAGCCGCGTGATCGTCGCCACCGAGGATGCACTCTCGTGGGGCTACGGCGCGGAAATCGCCGCCAGAATTGCGGACGAGTGCTTTGCCTGGCTTGATGCACCGGTGAAGCGAATCGCCAGCGCGGATGCCTTCGTGGGATACGCGCCGTCGCTTGAAGATGCGACGCTGCCGCAGGTCGAAACCTTCCGGAAGGCGTACCTCGACCTCGTCAGCTTCTAACGACGCCCTCGAAGAAGCCGCGCTTACATAGGCGGCTTCTTCTTGAACATGCCGCCGAGGCCGGCCTTGATGGCATCCTTGGCACTCGGCTTCTCTTCCTTCTTGGCGTCCTTCTCGCCCTTGGCCGATTC
>CAIUOO010000569.1 GCA_903900795.1 uncultured Gemmatimonadota bacterium
ATCGGCGGCGAAGAACGCGAGCTCACGATTCTCATGTCCGACCTGCGCGGCTTCACCGCACTCACGGAGTCGCTGCCGCCCCAGGAGGTCATCGCGGCGCTGAACGTGTATCTCGAAGCGATGGTCGAGGTGATCTTCCAGTTCGACGGCACCATCGATGAAATCATCGGCGATGCCATCTTGGTGATGTTCGGCGCGCCGGTCGCGCGGGCCGATCATGCCGCCCGGGCGGTGGCCTGCGGCATCGCGATGCAGCGGGCCATGGCCGACGTGAACGCGCGCTTGCAGGCATACGCGGGCCCGGAACTCGAGATGGGGATCGGCGTGCACACCGGACGCGTCATCGTGGGGAACATCGGCTCGGCGCGCCGCACGAAGTACGCGGCCGTCGGCGCCAACGTCAACATGGCGGGGCGCATCGAATCGTTCACCACGGGCGGCCAGTTGCTGGTGTCCGAGAGCACGCGCGATGCGATCAGCGCGCCGCTGCAGGTGGCTCATGAATTCCGCGTGGAGCCCAAGGGATCGGCCCGCAGTATCACACTGTTCGATGTCAGGGGCATCGGCGCCCCGTACGATTTAGCCTTGCTGGAAAGCCTCGTCGCCATGCACCCCTTGCCCACGCCGCTGGCGGTGCAATGCCTCCTGCTCGAAGACAAAGCCGTGGGGCGCGTGGCGCACGACGGCTCCCTCGTGGCCTGCTCCCTACGCGACGGCGAGCTGATCACAACGGCGCCCCTCGTGCCGCTCAGTAACGTCAAATTGCTCGTCGCCGGTACGGCAGCCGACGTTGCCGGCGGCGCCCCCGCCGGAGAGATCTACGCCAAGGTGACCTCGGCGGCCGACGGCGACACGCAACGAGCGCGACTCCGGTTTACGTCCGTGAGTCCCGAGCTGAAACGATGGGTGCAACAGCTGGCGCCCTGACGGCCGCGCCACTCTACGCCATCGGCACCCGGGCGGACGCCAGCAGCACGTATAACTCGGCCACTTCCTGCGTCAGGGCTCGGCTCACTTCCTCGAGCGCCGAGACCTGATCAATCCGGGCGCGGAGCCGTTGGTACTCCGACTCGATGAGCAGTCGTTCCATGATCCCCGTAGCACGCAGCAACCCCACCAGCATGGCATCGCGGGTTTCCGGGATCTCGTCACTGTTCAGCAGCGTCATCACGCGGCTCTTCACTTCGCGCTCCTCGAGCCCGCTGGTGGGCGGATACACGCGCGTCTTGAACACCCAGAGCAGTCGTTTTTCGACCGACTGCAGCACCCCGCGCTCGACCAGTCGCGCCAGAATACGATCGCGCAGCTCCGGCCCCGGCACGGCGAGCCGCCGCAGCCACTCCGCGCTGGATAACGGCTGCGGTTCGGCGGTAATGCGAGCCAACACGTCATCGAGAATGGCGTTGCCGGTAGGCGCCGCCGAGAGCACAAACAGATGCGCGGGATCGGTGTCGATGCGCCCGGCCAGCGTCAGATCCATCACCAGCGCCGCCGCGATCGCCGTCTCCAACGAGAAGGGCAGCAACTCGATCAGGCGACCGGTATCGTCATCGAGCGCCACCAGCAGCAGCTCTTCGGTTAGGGACAGCGGGGTCGGGCTGGTCATCAGATCGCCTCAGGTCCGGATTTCGAAGATCTTATCGAAGCCACTGATCTTGAGGACATCGAGCACGACTGTTGTCGGAGACATCAGCACCACCGCACCGCCCTTCGCCTTGGCGGTCTTGGCGGTCATCAACAGCACGCGTAGTCCGGCGCTGCTGACGTATTCCAACTGACTCAGATCGACCGTGACCGAATTCGCGTCGCCCGCGAGGAGGGCCTTGAGCTCCGCTTC
>CAIUOO010000570.1 GCA_903900795.1 uncultured Gemmatimonadota bacterium
ACCCAACTCGCGCACGAGCTGGCGATGATCGGCAAGCTCGACCTCGCCGGCTTCTTTCTCACGGTGTGGGACATCGTCCGCTTCGCGCGACGCGAAGGGATTCTTTGTCAGGGACGTGGCTCCGCCGCCAACTCGGCCGTGTGCTACTGCCTGGGCATCACGGCGGTCGATCCCATTCGCATGGAGCTGCTGTTCGAGCGGTTCTTGAGTGAAGGGCGCAAAGAACCGCCCGACATCGACATCGACTTCGCACACCGTGATCGCGAGCGCGTGCTGCAGTATGTGTACAATCGCTACGGCCGCGAACACGCGGCCATGGTGTGCGAGCAGATCACCTGGCGCGGACGCAGCGCCGTGCGCGATGCGGCGCGCGTGCTCGGCTTCTCGGTGCAGCAGGGTGACATGCTGGCGTCGCTCAGCGATCGGTTCAGCGCGCGCAGCACAGCGGAGGCGCTGCGGGTCGATACACCGGCACCCGACGGCGAGGCCACCGTACCACCCACCGCACCAAGCGCCACCGACGCCGATCGTCTGGGCCAACAGATGCTCGGCGGCACCGAAGCCACCACCAAGGCCCGCGTGGTACGTGAGGCGTCGCGCAAAGTCGCGTCCACGCAAACCAAGTCGCCAACGAAATCGTCAGCCACCGCACAGCGCGCCCCCAAGGGCCCTACCGATCGCGACGGCACGTGGGCGCAGGTCATCGACATGCAGGCCGAGCGGAAAATCGCCGCCGACGCCCGCGCCGAGCCTGAGCCGAAGCCGAAAAGCGACGTACTCTCCCGCGCCGGCCTCGACGCCAACGACGAGCGCGTGCGCCGTTTGGCCGACGTGGTGGCCGGCCTGCACCAACTGCCGCGTCACCGCTCCATTCACGTGGGCGGGTTCATTCTCACCGAAGAACCACTCGGCTCCATCGTGCCCATCGAGCCCGCCTCCATGCCGGGGCGCACGGTGATTCAGTGGGAGAAAGACGATCTCGATCCCGTGGGACTGGTCAAGATCGACCTGCTGGGGCTCGGCATGCTCACCGTGGTGCAGGATTGCCTGTTGTACATCCGGCACACGCGCGGCACGACGATCGATCTCGGGCAGCTCGACATGAGCGACCAGGCCGTGTACGACGTGATGTGCCGCGCCGATACCGTGGGGCTTTTTCAGATCGAGAGTCGCGCGCAAATGAACACGCTGCCGCGCTTGAAGCCGCGCTGCTTTTACGATCTCGTGGTCGAAGTCGCGCTCATCCGCCCCGGCCCCATTCAGGGCGAGATGGTGCATCCGTATCTACGACGGCGCGCGGGCTTGGAACCGGTCACGTATCCGCACCCCATGCTCGAGAGGGTGCTCAAGCGCACGCTCGGCGTGCCGCTCTTTCAGGAGCAAGGCATGCAGGTGGCGATCGTCGCCGCCGGCTTCACACCCGCGCAGGCCGACCAATTGCGCCGCGCCATGGGGCACAAGCGCTCGCGCGAACGCATGGCGCAGATCTGCGAAGAGCTGATTGCGGGTATGGCGAAGAACGGCATCCCCGAAGAAACCGGCCGTCGCATTTACAACCAGATCAACGCCTTCGCCGACTACGGCTTTCCCGAAAGTCATGCCGCCAGCTTTGCGCTCATCGTGTACGCCACGGCCTGGCTCCGGCACTACTACGCGCCCGAATACACCGCGGCCATTCTCAACGCGCAGCCGATGGGTTTCTACGCACCGAGCACCCTCATCGAAGACGCCAAGCGACATGGCGTGGAGGTGCACCCGGTCGATCTTACGCGCAGCACGTGGGATCACGCGCTGGAAATGGCTGATGGACGCGTGCTCGTACCCAACGATGGCGTGGTGCGCTGGGGTCGTCACATCGGCGCACAACCCATGCGCGATGTAGTGGCCGTACGATTGGGTGTGCGACTCGTGCGCGGACTCGGCGCCAAGGCCCGACGCGCCCTCGAGGCGGCGCTGGTGCAGGGCCCGTTCACCAGTGTCGAAGACGCCGTGCGCCGGGTGTCGCTCGACAAGACCTCATGGCGTCGACTGGCCGAAGCCGGTGCGTTCGACAGTATGTTCGCGCACGAACCGGCCGAACGGCGACGGCGCGTGGCGCTGTGGGAAGTGATGGCCGCCACCCGTGGCACCGAGTTGCCGCTGGCGCCCTTTCAGGCGCAGCCAGTGCCCACGCAATTGCCGGCCTACACGCCCATCGAACTCACCGAAGCCGACTATCGCATGACGGGGCTGTCGTTGGCGGGGCATCCCATGAAGCATGTGCGCCCCATTCTGGCACCCAATGGCGTGCTGTCGGCCCGTGAAGCGCACGAACTGGGCAAAGATGGACAACGCGTGGCCGTAGCCGGGCTGGTGATCTGTCGGCAGCGCCCGGGCACCGCCAAGGGGTTCGTCTTTCTCACCCTCGAAGACGAAACGGGGATGATCAACATTGTGATCACCCCCGATCGCTTCGAAGAACATGCACAGCTCATCTCCAGGTCACCCATGCTGCTCATTCGCGGCACCCTGCAAATTGAGCAGCATGTGGTGAACGTGCGCGCCAAACAGTTCAAGGCGCTGGAGCTGGGTGGCGGCGAGCAGCATGTGAAGGGGCATAACTACCGGTAGCGGTGCATTCCACACGATGCGGCGTTCACCACACCACGTTCGCGTAGTACCGCCCCATCTCCACATCCGACGTGATCAACGGCAGCGATTGCAGTTCCGCCGTTGCCACGATCACGCGGTCGGCCGGATCGCGATGCGCCCAGTCCAACTCCAACGTGCGCAACCACGTGCGCACATCCACCGGCGCCAACACCAAGCCGTCCACGAGTTGCAGGCGCTGCACGTATTCGGCGAACGTCACCCCGAGCGACAGCTGACCACGCTGCACCTTGAGGCCGATCTCCCACAGTGAGATGGCGCTGGCCAGCCAACCGAAGGGCGTGGCCCCATCAATGGCCGTCCGCGCCCGCGCCGACAGCCGTTCCGGCGCCAGCGTCCAGAACAGCAACGCCGACGTATCGAGCACCACCCGACTCACGTGCCGCTCATGACGGACTCATGACGGACTCATGACGGACTCATGACGCGGGCCACTCGGCGTCCGTTGGCGCGTCGATGTCACCCGCCCACGTGAGCAGCCCGCGCACGTCGGCGAATGCGTCTTCGACCGAGCGGGTCTGGCTGAAGGGCACCACCTTCAGCACCGGCACGCCGTCGCTGGTGACCACCAGCTCCTCGCCAGTCCGCTCGACTTCACGAAAGAACTCGAGCATACGGGCCTTCAGGGCGCTCTTCGATACTGTGACCATAGTCATGACTATGACCATGGGCCAGGAAAATGTCAACAACATAGCGTCAGGCGCGCACGTTGTCGCGGTGACGTTCGCCAGCACCTATGGGCTGGGCATGCGTCACAGCCGTCGTCGAGCTCAGGGCAGCGAACCACCCGTGCGCTGGAAGTTGATCGGCGCGCGAGAGAACGTTGCGCAGGGGATCGTAGCGCTGCGAATGGCATGCCCGGCGGTTTCACTGTCGTCTGCCCAGAACACCGACTTCCGCCCGGCCACACAGGCTGACTGCGGTGCAAAGGAAAAGCCTTCATTGTTGACGTTCGGCAGCGTGGAGGGACGAGCATAGCGCCGCGGGGCGAGAAAGCGACCGCGAGTGAGCGAGCCGACGCTAACGTCGATGTGCAGCACGCCCGTGGTGTTGCCACAGCCGTCATCGCACGTAGCCCACAGGTAGCCGGTGTCGCGATCGTACTCCATACCCATGACGCCGGGGAATCCGGTCACAATGGTCGCCACGCGCGTCACGCTGCTCGTAGCATGGTTCAGTGCGTAAGCATAGATGATGCCGTTGGCCTCGACCCCCACGAAGAAAATGCCGGTGCCGTGACTCGCATAGTCGGCCGGCGCGTAGGCACGCCCCTTCGATTCGTCGTAGAAGCCGTTCGCTACCAGCATGCTGTCCGGAATCCAGGTGATCGCTTCGATGCCGAGATTGGCACCGACGGCTGGCAGATCGGCCGTCAGGTTCCACTCGTGCGTTGCCGTGAGCGTGGTACCCGCAACAGACGCGTCGAAGCGCAGAATGCTGTTCCGGCTCACCGAGTTCGCACTGTTGTTGCGCTCGGACGCCACGTAGACGCCGCCGCCCGCGGCACCTGCGACGAGCGTGATTCCCTCGGAGTCGGGCTCCCCGAGTCCGTCCGGAAAGCGCAGCAGCTTGCCCGCGCTCCACCCGTTGGTGGCATCGGGCGTCCAGATCCCGCCACTGAACACCAGGCGGAAGATCGAGCCGGGTCCGTTGCGTGCGGCCCAGAGCACAGCGGGCTGACCGCTGGCGGCCGCCTCGTAGGCCAGACCGCTCAGATTGCCGCCGAACACCGCCATACCGTCCACGGTCTGCACGTCATCACTGCCGGGCCACGGCGAGGTGATCGGCCCGGTTACCGGCGTACAGCTGTTCGCCGCGCCCTTGGTTGACGTCGTCGCGTCGGCGAAGTCGCCAGTGCCGTTCGGACAGCGGCTGTACGTGACCGTCGCATGCGCCGTCCAGGTGTACGCATCGAGCAGCGTGCCGTTGGCATCATACACGCGCGCCGCGTCGCCCGCGCCGAGCCCGAAGCCGAGCACATCTTCTTCGATCACGTAGTAGCCGCCCGGTACGATCGTCGCACCGGCCGGCAAGCGTGTCGTGCGCGTGTCGTCGTTGTCCTTCACGAGGAAGTTCGACAGGTCTACCGCGGTGGTACCGGCGTTGTACAACTCAATCCAATCGCCCGGCGTACCACCGTTCGATTCCACTTCGTTGATCCGAATGGCCGACCGGCAATCATTCACCGCGGCCTTTGTCGCGAACGCCGTCGTGGAGAAGGGGCCGGTTCCATCGGGACAACGCCCATACGTGGTCGTGGCATGCGCCGTCCACGTGTACGAGTCCACCAGCGCACCGGATGGCTCAAACAGCCGCGCGGCGTCGGCCGCTCCGAGCCCGAAACCAAGCTGGGCTTCCTCGATCACCAGAAATCCGCCAGCAGCGATGGTCGTGCCGGCGGGGAGTGTCGTGGTGCGCGAGTCGTCGTTGTCCTTGACCACGAATCCCGAAAGGTTCACAACGGTCGTGCCGCGATTGTACAACTCGATCCAATCGCCCGGCACGCCACCATTCGACTCGACTTCATTCACGACCACCAGAACGCGGCAATCGTTCGGGGCGCCCTTGGTGGACGCCGCCGTGGTGACGAACGCACCCGTTGGCGTGGGGCAACGACCGTAGGTCGTGGCGGCGTGCGCGGTCCATGCGTAGCTGTCCACCAGCACCCCGAACGGGTTGAACAGCCGTGCCTCGTCCGCCGCGCCCAGCCCGAAACCGAAGGCCGCTTCCTCCACGACGTAGTATCCGCCGGCCGGAATCACAGTCCCGGCCGGAAAGGCGAACGTCCGCGTGTTGTCGTTGTCCTTGAAGCTCCACCCCGAGATGTCGACCGCCGCGGCCGTGGGGTTAAACAGCTCCGTCCAATCGCCGGGCGTGCCACCATTCGATTCGACTTCGCTGATGCGAAGCGCCGGCGGAGCCGTGACCGTGATCGTGCGCTGCGCAGAAATGGGGCCGACCGACGCCGTCAGCGTTGACGTACCAGGTGCAAGGGCGCGCACACTACCGAGGCTGTCCACGGCGGCAACGGTAGGTGCTGAACTCACCCACGTTACCCGACCGCTCGCCAGGGGGCGATTCAGCTGATCGAATCCGTTCGCCGTGGCGGCCGCTATCTGTCCCTGCGTCAATGCGGCCGAGGGGATCGTCACGGTGAGCGACGTCAGCGTCGCGCCCACCACCGTGATCGGTAACTGACTGGTGAGTCCACCTGACGTCGCGACGATCGAGACTGTTCCGGGGGCCACGCCGGTCAGCATCCCGCTCGCCGAGACTGTTGCGATCGACGTGGCCGTCGAACGCCACTCGATGGTCGCCAGAGGCATGCTGACACCGAACTGATCGATCGGCAACGGCGTCACCGCGACCGTTTGCCCGGTCACCACCGTCGTGGAGGGAACCGACAGCGTCAGCCGCGTCAGCTTCGGCGGGTCACTGGCATCGGTGCAGGCAGCAACGCCGAGTGTGACCATCAGCGGCGCGATGGCGCGAAGGATACGATGCAGAACGGACATGGAGACGGACTCGAAAAGGGAAGTGAACGATTGTTTGTTCAAAATCCGACAGCGGCGTCACGGGCTCCTCGCGTCGCTGTCACGAACCCGTAACCGCCTCGCGGGCGCGCGACCTGCGTGGCACTATTGACTTCATGAGTCGTTTTCGAATGCCGCGCGTGATCGCGCTGGCCCTCGCACTGTCCGGACTGGCCACCACACTCGGCGCCCAGCCCGCGCGCTTCCTGGTAGCCGATACCGTGCCGAGCGCCCGATGGCTCAAAGGTAACACGCACACCCACACCAGCAACTCCGACGGCGACACCGCGCCCCAAGTTGATAGACTCGTCCTTTCCGCTCATCCCCGGTGAGGAAGTCACGACCGGCTTTCAGAAGGCGGCGGTCCACGTGAACGCGCTGGGTATCACCCGCGTGATCGCCGCGCCACGCGACAGCACGCTGCTGGGCACCGTGCAGAAGACGGTCAACGCGATTCGCGCCGAACGCGCGGTTCCGCATATCAACCATCCAAATTTTCTCTGGAGCATCGACACCGCCACGCTCTTCCGCGGCAAGAACGACCGGCTGCTCGAGATCTTCAACGGGCATCCCACGGTGCACAACATCGGCGGCGGCGACTGGCCCGGCATGGAAGACGCGTAGGACGCCCTGCTCACGCGCGGCAAGAGGATCTACGGCATCACGGTCGACGACGCGCACCACTTCGAAGGCGAGTTCGCCAAGGCGCGCGCCAACCCGGGACTCCAGCGGCGCCACCGCCTGGCTGCAGCCGGTCTTCAGCACGCTGTATCGAGAGCGCGCCGCGCCGTAAATCGGCATTCGCCCCAGCCCTCTCACGCGGTAGCCCGCGCGCGCGAAGCCACCGCTGGTGTCGCGGCGGTGCCTCAGCGGCAGAACGGGTGGCGGACGTGTTCGGGTGGCGAGGCCCCTCGGGGGAAAGCTACATTCGCGCCATGCGCCCTCTTCTGATTGGTGTGTGTGGTGTTGCGCTGGTGGTCGCCGCCGCCGCAAGTATCGAGCAAACGTCGCAAGGACGCCGTGCGCCCGCTCGACTCGTCGCCGCGTTCGACGGGTTAGGAGCCGGGTTTGCCGGACCGCAAGGGACAGCGACGCTGCGGAATCCGTCGGACAACAGTCTGGCGGTGGGGCGCGACCACATCGTGCAGACCGTCAACAGTCGCATGGCCATCTTCACCAAGCGCGGTGCGCTGTTTGATAGCACCGGTCGGGTGTTGTACGGCCCGGTGCCCACCAACAACGTGTTCCGCGGCTTTGGTGGCGCGTGCGAGTTCCGCAACAGCGGCGATGCCGTGGTGCGCTACGACCAGTTGGCCGAGCGGTGGCTGATCGTGATGCCGATCTTCACGCGCGGACCGCGTCGGCCGAATGAACCGCGCACGCCTCGTGGTGGTGAGCCGGCGTCGGTGAGCATGATCGGCCAGGAAGGGCAGCCGGGTGCGGCGGTGCGACTGTATGAGCCGCCGGCGGTTGCTGCACCCGTTGC
>CAIUOO010000571.1 GCA_903900795.1 uncultured Gemmatimonadota bacterium
GACGACGGCAAAACTGTCTACTGCGTGCCGATGGCGTCAGTGATTCACGGCTTTTTCTACAACAAAGACGTGTTTGACAAGTACGGCATCACGGAACCGGACACCCGTGAGCAGTTCACGGCGGCGCTCCGCACGCTGAAAGCGCGCGGGGAGACGGCGCTCGTGATGGGCACGGCTGAACGGTGGGAATCCGCCACGGTTGGATTCCAGAATATTGGCCCCAACTACTGGAAGGGCGAGGATGGCCGGAAGGCCCTGATTGCTGGCACGGCCAAGTACACCGACGCCCCGTACACGCAGACCTGGGCAGCGCTCGCCACGTGGGCGCCGTACCTCCCCGCGGACTTTGCAACCATGGCGTATTCCACGGCGCAGAGCCGCTTCGCCCTCGCGAAGGGGGCCATCTACCCGACGGGCTCGTGGGAGATTGCGCACTTCAGGAAGGAGGCCGCCTTTACGCTCGGAATCTTCCCGCCCCCCGTGGGCACCGCGGGTGACGCCTGCTACATCAGCGATCATACGGACATCGCGATGGGCCTCAATGCGGCAACCAAGCATCCCGCCGAGGCCAGACTCTTTCTTGAGTGGCTGACGTCGCGGGAGTTCGCGGAGCTCTACAGCAATGCGTTGCCGGGATTTTTCACCTTGGCGAGCCACCAGATCACGTTGGCGGATCCCCTCGCGAATGAGTTCCTCAGCTGGCGCACCAAGTGTCGATCCACCATCCGCAATGCATCGCAGATCCTGTCCCGCGGCGACCCGAGCCTCGAAAATGAACTGTGGCGCGTGACGGCCGCCGTACTGAACGGCACACTCACGCCCGCGCAGGCCGGGCAGGAAGTGCAGACCGGGTTGGAGAAGTGGTACAAGCCCTAGGCGGCCCGGCGTCGCGACGGTCGCGTATCGGGTAAGGGATCGGCGCCCCGGTGCAAAAACGTCGGGTCGGAGCACGCGAGACATGGTGCCGCAACGCGATGGCCCCGCCGTTAGCGGCGAATGATCTCGCCGTTCTTCATGACGAGTTGCACCGCGCGTAGCGCCCGGATGTTCTGGCTGGGATCGCCGGTAACCGCGACCAGATCGGCCAGGAGTCCTGGTGCAACGCGGCCGAACTCGGTCTCGCGATGCATGATCCGGGCGTTCACGCTGGTCGCCGCCTGAAGCGCCGCCACCGGCGACATGCCGTATTCCACCATGAGTTCGAGCTCGAGCGCATTCGTCCCGTGGGAGAACACCCCCACGTCGCTGCCGTTGCAGATGGTGACGCCCGACGCCAGCGCCGCTTTGAACATCGCCTTCTTCTGCACGATGCCGGCTGGATCGGCATCGACGCCCTTTTTCCATCCGCGATAGCGCGTGGTGCTCTCGGTCGCTGACAGGGTGGGGCAGAACGCCACGTTGTGCTGCTTCATGAGCGCGAAGACGGCAGGCGTCGCCATGTCGCCGTGCTCGATGTCCTCGACGCCGGCCGTGATCGCGCGCGTCATTCCTTCTACCGTGCTCGCGTGCGCCACGACGGGCCGGCCGCTCGACATCGAGGTGCGCACGATCGCCGCCCACTCCTCGTTCGTGAAGGTCGGGCGGGCCTCGCCGCGCGGACCCCAGCGGTAATCGGCATAAATCTTGATCCAGTCGGCGCCATGGCCGATCTGGTCACGCACGACGCGGGTCACGCCGTCGATGCCATCCGCTTCCTCCGCGCCCTGCGGCACACCGATCTCGACCCCGAAGCCCTTTGGACCGTACGAGCCGGTCGCCACGATCGCCTTCGTCGTGACAAAGAGTCGTGGGCCGGGAATGATCCCTTGCTCCACCGCCTCCTTGAGGCCCACATCGGCATAGTCCGCACCCTCGGTGCCGAGATCACGCAACACTGTGAAGCCCGCATCGAGCGTGGCCTTCAGGTGATTCACCGCGCGCGCTGTGCGCAACGCGAGCGACTCGCGCAGTACTTGATCATTCCACGGGGTCTCGTCGTAGGGATGCAACAGGACGTGACTGTGGAGATCGCTCATGCCCGGCATCAGCGTGGTGCCGGGCAACGCAATGCGCTCGGCATCGGCCGGTACCGCCACGCTGGCCGCCGGGCCCACCGCCGCGATTCGGGCCCCGCGCACGAGCACCACCCAACCACGCTGTGGGGCGTTGCTCACACCGTCGAACACCGCGTCGGGCACAAGGAGGATCGGCTTCGCCGCCGGAGCCGGTATGGCCACCGCTTGCGCCACCGCTTGCGCCACCGCGGCGCGGGCCACCAACGTCGAGGCGCCGAGCGTCGAAACAATCGCCAGGGCAGCCCACGTGACGCGATTTCTGGAAAACATTCAGGGGGTCCGGATGGTGGCGTTTTCGCCAGTGGAAAGAGCGGCCGGGACGAGTCCGGACACCCCACCGGACACCACGAAGGCCATCGCGTCAGCGCTCGCCACATCGAGCGCGCGGACGCGGGTCGCCAGGACCAGGTGAAGTTGACCCGAAAAATTGTACGAGTGTGGGCAATACACGGCCACATACTCGGTCATGCCGAGGTGCGCCAGCGACTCCTGCGTCACGAATCCCACCAGTCGCACGCCGCCGTCAGTCGATAGGTCCAGTGACACCGGCTTGTCGAACCGTCGCTTCTCACCCACAAACGCATTCAGCAGATCCTTGGTCGATCCGTACAGCAGGCGCACGAAGGGGAGGCGCGTCATGAGCCCCTCCAGCACGTTGACCGCCGATCGCGTAAGGAGGTTGGATCCGAGGAATCCGACCACGGTGATCAGCAGCAGCGTCGCCACGAACCCTGCGCCGGGAATGGGCAGCCCAAGCCATCCGTCTACGTTCTTGAAGACCAGCCAGCACACCCAGACGGTAACGACTAGTGGGGCCAGCAGCACCAGTCCGCGCACAAAGTAGCCGAGCAACCGTCTCATCGAATTCCTCACGCGGTCGGAGCCGCGCCGTTAAGCTTTTCCAAATCAGGTCAGGCTCAAGTTGGGGCGCCGTGCTCCGAACGACCAGCCCGTCTCACGTCTCGCACCCCATTTCACGATGATGCGATCGCCAGTGAATAGTTCGTCCCGCGCTACCCCCACCCGCGCGATCCGCGCGGCCTCGGCGTCGGCTCTTGTCGCCGGCCTGGTTGGCGCGTCCCTGCTGGACGCAC
This sequence comes from uncultured Gemmatimonadota bacterium, assembly GCA_903900795.1. Lineage (GTDB taxonomy): Bacteria > Gemmatimonadota > Gemmatimonadetes > Gemmatimonadales > Gemmatimonadaceae > Gemmatimonas. The sequence continues at coordinate 3,149 of CAIUOO010000571.1, forward strand.
AATCCGCGACGTCGGTGCCTGCACCGGTGTCGGCACCCGTGCCGGCCAATCCATACTCCAGTGTCTCGCGCTGGACGCCGCCGCCCCTTCCCGCCGGCAAGAAGCCCATCACGCAGGATACCTACGACGAGTGGCGGACGATCTCCGGCTCGTCGTTGTCGAACGACGGAAAATGGGCGGCGTACACGCTGAGCCCCGTTGTGGGAGAGGGGGAACTCGTGGTGCGCGCCACCGCCGCCGCCACCGAGTATCGCGCACCGCGCGGATTTACTGGCCGGCCGCAGCTTCAACCCGCCGCTGACTCGGCCGCGCAGTTCAGCGCGCAGCCCGCGCAGTTCAGTGCCGATGGCAAGTTCGTCGCGTTCACCGTCTACGCTTCGCGCGCTGACGTGGAGCGGGCCCGCACCCGCCGTGGCACCCCGGCGCCGCGCAACGGTCTCGGCATCATGAATCTCGCCGACGGCACGGTCACTCGGGTCGTCGGCGTGCGTTCGTATCGGCTCGCCCGCAACGGTGGTCGGTTCCTCGCCTATCTGCTGGAAGACACGACGGCCGCTCCGCGCAATGGGGCCGGAGGAACACCGGGGGCGCCCGCGGCGGCACCGACCGCTCCCGTCGGGCCGCGTCGCGAGAATGGCGTCACCTTGGTGCTGCGTGATCTGACTGCCGGCACCGAGCAGCGCATTGAGGGCGTCACCGCCTTCGCGTTCGATGAAGACGAGAAGTGGCTCGGGTACACCGTGACCACCCGGGATGGCACCGGCAACGGCGCCTTCGTTCGTGCCCTCCCGTCTGGCACGGTCACGTCGCTGCTTGCCGGACCGGCCACCTACCGCGGCATGACCTTCGATCGCAAAGGCACGCAGGTCGCGCTGCTGTCCGATCTTGGCGATTCCACCGCGAAGCCCAAGATGGCGGTCTATCACGCCTCGCTCATGCCGGTCAAGGGCAAGCCAATCGCCGCGCGCAAGATCGTCGCCGCGACGGAAGCGCCGGCCGGCCTCCTGATCGCGGAGCGTGGCGCGCTGAGCTTCACGCGTGAAGGCAACGCAGTGATCTTCTCCCTTGGCAACGTGCCGATGGACTCGATCCCCGCTGATTCGCTCGTCGACAAGGCCGGCTACGATCTGTGGCACTGGAAAGACACGCAGATCCAGCCCCAGCAGAAAGTCTCGGCGAATCGCGATCGCAACCGTACGTACACCGCGCTGTACACGATCGCCAGCGGGAAGTGGACGCAGCTCGCCAACGACAGCCTCCGCGTCACCGTGAGCAACGACGGGCGTCGTGTCCTCGGTGTCAATGCGGTGGAGTACGCGATCCCGCAGTTCTGGGGCGAGGGCGCCAGCGACGCGTATCTCATCGATCCGATCAGCGGCGCGCGCACCCTCATTGCGAAGGGACTCGACGGTAACCCGCAGCTGTCGCCCGGCGGCAACTACGTTACATGGTTCGAGAAGGGACAGTGGGTGTCGTACGCGGTGGTCACCGGCAAGAAGTCCATCCTGACCGACAAGCTGCCGGTCAAGTTTCAGGACGAGGAATTCGATTCGCCCGATGTGCCACCGCCGTACGGACTCGGCGGATGGAGCACAGCCGACAAGCGCGTGCTGGTCTACGACCGCTTCGACGTCTGGGAAGTCGACCCCGCTGGAGTGGCCGCGCCGAAGAATCTGACGGACGGAGAAGGACGTCGCGCCGGCATGACGTTCCGCGTCGTCAACCTCGATCGCGAAGATCCATTCCTCGACACGAACACGCCGCTGCTGTTGCGTGCGGTCGATTCCCTCACCAAGGCCTCCGGCTTCTGGCGTGATCGCTTGGGCGTCGATGGAAAGCCCGAGAAGATCGTGATGGCCGACCGCAACCTGAACGGTTTGCAGAAAGCGCGGAACGCGGAGCAGTATCTCCTCACGCAGAGCACCTATCGTGAGTTCCCGGACCTGTACACCGGTAGCACGATCGCGAGCACCGCGAAGATCTCCAACGCCAATCCGCAGGACGCGCAGTACCCGCGCGGAACGGTGGAGCTGGTGTCGTGGTTGAACGGCGACGGCATTCCGCTCCGCGGTCTGCTGCATAAGCCGGAGAACTTCGATCCCTCGAAGCAGTACCCGATGATCGTCTACTTCTACGAGAAGCTCACCGACGGGCTACACAACTATGTTGCGCCGTCAGGACGGAATACGGTCAATCCGCTGGTGTACAACAGCCTCGGCTACATCGTTTTTCAGCCCGACATCATCTATACCGACGGACAGCCGGGACCGAGCGCCGCCAAGTCCATTATCCCGGGCGTACAGGCGCTGATCGCCAAGGGCTTCGTCGATCCCAAGCGCGTCGGCATCACCGGCCAGTCGTGGGGTGGCTATCAGTCGTCGTACATCATCACCGTGACCAACATGTTTGCCGCCGCGGTCCCCAACGCGACCGTGGTCAACATGACGAGCGCCTACGGTGGCATCCGCTGGCAGTCGGGACTCGCCCGGACGTTCCAGTACGAGCACACCCAGAGCCGCATCGGCGGGTCGCTCTGGCAGTACCCGGAGCGTTTTGTGGAAAACTCGCCGCTGTTCAAGCTCGATCGGGTCACCACGCCGGTGCTCTTCATGGCCAATGACAACGACGGCTCGGTACCGTGGTACCAAGGCATCGAGTACTACGTCGCCATGCGTCGCCTGCAGAAGGAGGCCTACATGGTCGTGTACAACGGCGATGAACACAATCCGACCAAGCGGGCCAACCAAAAGGACATCGACAAGAAGATGATCGAGTTCTTCGCTGTGAAACTTCAGGGGGCCGATGCCCCGTCATGGATGGTGCGCGGCATCCCGTTCCTCGAGAAGGGGCGCGATCAGGTGAAGATGACCAACCCGAATGGAGGCAAGTGATGGCAGCTGACGAAATCGATTATCAGATCATCGGCGACGACCTGCAGGCGGTCATCATCACGCTCGACCCCGGCGAAGCAGTCTTCGCCGAGGCGGGCGGGATGATGTTCATGCGCGAGGGCATCACGATGGCGACCACCCTCGATCCGAACGCGAAGGGTGGGGGACTGTTCGACAAGCTGGTGGGCGCCGGCAAGCGCGTGCTCTCCGGCGATTCGTTTTTCGTCACCCTGTTTGGAAACAGTGGTGCACGTCGCGCCGACGTGGCGTTCGCGGCGCCGTTCCCCGGCAAGATCGTGCCGCTCAACCTGCGTGACTGGGGCGGCACCGTGCTCGCGCAGAAGGACAGCTTTTTGTGCGCCGCGCGTGGCATTGATATTTCAGTCGCCTTCACCCGCAAGATCGGCGCGGGCTTCTTCGGCGGCGAAGGCTTCATTCTGCAGAAGCTGAAGGGCGACGGGCTCGCCTTCCTCCACGCCTCCGGTACGCTGCACGCCATCGATCTGGCCCCGGGTGAGAAGCTCCGCGTGGACACCGGCTGCCTCGTGGCGTTCCAGCCCACGGTGGACTACGACATCCAGCGGGTGCCCGGTATCACCACGGCACTGTTCGGTGGCGAAGGATTGTTCTTCGTCCAACTCACGGGCCCGGGCCGCGTCATTCTGCAAACGTTGCCCTTCTCCCGATTGGCCGACCGCATCATCGCGGCGGCGCCGCGTGCAGGCGGGAAGCGCGTCGGCGAGGGCTCGATCCTCGGTGGACTCGGCGGGCTGCTCGACGGCGATAACTAGGACGGCCGGCCAGATCGTTGTGTCGACCTCGACGTGGGATTTCGGGGCGGCGGCTCCCTCCGCCGCCCCGAACCGTCTAGCTTTGCACCCTTATGGCCACTCGCAATCAGCCCACTACCGAGGCGCCGGCTCCGGCGGCCTGGTCCATCGAATCGGCGCGCGCTCTCTACAACGTAGAGGGGTGGGGCGCCGGCTACTTCGACATCAATGAGCGCGGACGCGTTATCGTCCGTCCAAATCCGGACCGGCCGGATCTCACCGCCGATCTGCGCGATCTCGCACACGATCTCGAAGGGCAGGGCATCGCCCTCCCGGTGCTGTTGCGCTTCTCCGACATCCTCAAGTCGCGCATCGAAACGCTGAGTGAGCGATTCAGCTCCGCGATGAAGGAGTTCGAGTATTCCGGTGGCTACACCACCGTATATCCGATCAAGGTCAATCAGCAGCGGCACGTGGTCGAGGAGATCGTCAAGTTCGGCAAGACCCACGGCGTCGGCCTCGAATGCGGCTCCAAGCCCGAACTGCAGGCGGTGCTGGGCCTATCGGAGAGCACCGAGCATCTCATCGTCTGCAACGGCTACAAGGACCATGAGTTCATGCGCCTGGCCCTCATGGGACAGAAGCTGGGCCACAAGGTGTTCATCGTGCTCGAGCAAGTCAGTGAACTGGACGTGTTGCTCGAGGTGGCCGAAGAATTGGGGGTGACGCCCACCTGTGGCGTGCGCATCAAGCTCGCCAGCGAGGGCGCCGGACGGTGGGCGCAGAGCGGCGGTGAGAAGAGCAAGTTCGGGCTCAGCTCAGCCGAACTGATCAAGCTCATCGACAAGCTGCAAGCGTTGGGCAAGCTGGGCATCCTCAAGCTGATTCACTTCCATCTTGGCAGTCAGATCACCGACATTCGCTTCATCAAGTCGGGACTGCAGGAAGTGGCGCGATTCTATCTCGAGCTCCGTGCCATCGGCGTGGACATCACGCACGTGGACGTGGGCGGTGGGCTGGGCATCGATTACGACGGCACCAACTCCACGAACAACGCCAGCGTCAACTACTCGCTGCAGGAGTATGCCAACGACGTGATCTACACGATTGCCGAAGCGTGCCGTGATGCCGAATTGCCGATGCCGCACATCATCAGCGAGTCGGGCCGCGCGCTGACCGCGCACCATGCCCTGTTGCTGGTGAAGGTCATCGATGTGGAGTCCCAGGCCGAGCAGCCCATTCCGGTGCTCGACGACGAGGAACATTCGTTGCTGCACGAGATGTTCGAAGATTGGCGCACGCTCACCGAGCGCGGCGCGAAACCGCGCAAGGTGCTCGAGGTCTTTCACGACGCGTCCTTCGACAAGGATCGCGCTCGCAATTACTTCAATAGCGGCGTGCTGAGCCTGCGTGGGCTGGCCAAGGCGGAAGTGATCTGGCTGGGCACCATGAATGCGATCTACCGCATCGCCAAGGCCGACGAGGATACGTACGCCGACATCCTCCCCGAGCTCGAGTCGGCGCTGGTCGATCGCTACTTCTGCAACTTCTCGCTCTTCCAGTCGCTGCCCGACAGCTGGGCCATCGATCAGCTCTTCCCGATCATGCCGATCCACCGGCTCGACGAGGAGCCCGTTCGTCGTGGTACGCTGCAAGACGTCACCTGCGATTCCGACGGCAAGATCGACCGCTTCGTGGGCGACAAGAAGGGGCGTCCCAGCCTCGAACTCCATGAGTTCCGCGACGGCGAGGATTACATCCTCGGCATCTTCCTCACGGGGGCCTATCAGGAAATCCTTGGCGATCTGCACAACCTGTTCGGCGATACCAACGCCGTGCACGTGCGGCTGAACGATCAGGGTGCGTACGAGATCACGGACCTGGTGGAGGGCGATACGGTCACCGAGGTGCTGAATTACGTGCAGTTCGGCGCGTCGCAACTTCTCGCCACGTTCCGTCGTAAGGTGAATGCCGCGACGGCCCTGACGCGCGAAGAGGCGAATGCCTTCATCGCGGACTACGTTGCAGGGCTTGAGGGATACACCTATCTCGAAGGAGAGGCCGCACGATGAACCAAGCCACGGTTGAATCGTCGAAAGGCAGTGTGTTCGAGGACGTGCTGGAAGTGCTGTGGGCGCCCGCCAAGGTGTTCGATCGCTCGAGGACAAAGGGTGTCGGGATGTACATCCTTGTGCTCACCGCCGTCACGCTGGTCATCGTGCTGGCCACCAGGGGGCTGATTCAGCCGTACATCGATGCGAACTTCGATGTGCAGATGCAGCAGATGGCGGCGAGAGGTACGCCGATGCCGCCAGAAGCGGCGGCCGCAGCGCAGAAGTTCGCTGGCTACGGATTCATCGCCACGGGGGTCCTGATGATTCCGATCGGTGCCGTGCTTACCGGCGTGTTGGTCTGGATCGGTGGCAAGGTGGCGTCGGCGCCCTTCACCTTCGGGCAAGGCATGCTGATCGCCACGCTCGCCTCCGTGCCTCGCGTGCTCAGCTTCATTGCCACGGCGGTGCAGGGCGCGATGGCAGACGCGCAGTCTATTCGCTCGTTCTCCGATGCCGCGCTCGGCGCGGCACGTTTCGTCGATCCGGTGAGCACCTCGCCGGCCCTGATGGCCCTGCTGGCCAACGTCGACGCGTTCAATATTTGGCAGCTGGTGATCATGGCGGTGGGGATCAGCGTGGTTGGCCGTGTCGAACGGAGCGCCGGATTCGTTGGGGCGATCGTCGCGTGGGGACTGGGCGTCGCACTCACGGTCGTTCCCGCGTTGCTCGCGTAGTCGTCGCCGCTGCAGTTCGATGCACGAAGGGGCGCCGTGATTACTCACGGCGCCCCTTCGTCTTTGCTAACGGCCGGGCCGCGGCGCGCTTACGCGAAACGCTTACGCGAAACGCTTACGCGAAACGCTTACGCGAAACGCTTACGCGAAACGCTTGGCCACTTCCGCCCAGTTCACGACGTTCCAGTAGGCCGCGAGATAGTCCGCGCGACGGTTCTGGTACTTGAGATAGTACGCGTGCTCCCACACGTCGCAGCCGAGGAGCGCGTGCTTGCCTTCCATCAGCGGGTTGTCCTGATTCGGCGTGCTCATGATCGAGAGCGCGCCGTTCGTCGACACCAGCCACGCCCAGCCTGAGCCGAAGCGGCCGATACCGGCAGCCTGGAACTGCTCCTTGAACGTCGCGAACGATCCAAAGGCCTTGGTGATGGCCTCGGCCAACGCACCCGTCGGCTCACCGCCGGCATTCGGCGCCATTGTCTGCCAGAACAGCGAGTGATTCCAATGACCACCACCGTTGTTGCGGACGGCGGTGCGGACGGCCTCCGGCACGTCGTTGATCTTGCTGCACAGCTCGTCGATCGACCACGACGCCAACTCGGGCGCCTTCTCGATCGCGGCATTCAGGTTCGTGACGTACGCCTGATGATGCTTGCCATGATGAATGTTCATGGTCTGCGCATCGATATGCGGC
>CAIUOO010000572.1 GCA_903900795.1 uncultured Gemmatimonadota bacterium
ATTGCCGAAGAGCGTTCGTCCTGCGCTATTTCGGAGACCCCGAAGTGCGCTCCCAGTGCGCTGCCTGCGATCGTTGCTTAGGCACCACTGAAGTCCTTCCACCGGCCAGTACGAAGCAGTCCGTTCGTGGCCGGCCCCGCCCGCTCTGACCTCGACGTGTTCCATGGACGATAGTCTTTATTTCAACGAGCAGCATCTCGCCGTGCGTGACATGGTCCGCAGCTTTGCGCGCGAGCAGGTCGCCCCCGTCGCGTCTCAACACGACGAAGACTCCACGTTCCCCTGGGTAAACGTGAAGGCCATGGGTGAGCTTGGTCTCCTCGGTATCCCGTGGTCCGAGGACGTCGGCGGGGCTGGCTTTGACACGATCAGCTTCATGATCGCGATCGAAGAACTCGCGAAAGTGTGTGCCTCGCACTCCATCACGATCAGTGCGCACACCACGCTTGGCACGTCCCCGATTCTGAGCTTTGGTAGCAAGGCGCAGATCGAGCAGTACGTGCCGCTGCTGGCCAGCGGCAAGGTGCTCGGCGGCTTCGGCCTCACCGAAGAGAACGCCGGAAGCGATGCCGGTGGCACGCGGACCACGGCCGAGAAGAAGGACGGCTACTACCTATTGAACGGCTCCAAACGGTTCATCACGCACGCCGGTGTCGGCGAAGTCTTCGTCGTGACGGCGGTGACGGATCCGTCCAAGGGCACGAAGGGCATTTCGTCGTTCATCCTGAACAAGGAGAGCTGCGATCTCGAACAGTGCCGCGTGCTTGGCGTCGGCCATGACGACTCGCTGAAGCCCATGAAGGGGTTCACGTCAGGCAAGAAGGAGAACAAGCTCGGATGGCGTGCGTCGGACACCCGCGAGTTGCTGTTCGACAACGTCGAGGTACCGGCCGAGAATCTGCTGGGCACTGAAGGGCTCGGTTTCATCAACTTCATGAAGACGCTCGATGCCGGCCGTATCGGGATCGCGTCGCTCTCCCTCGGTATCGCCCAGGGCGCGCTCGAGGAGTCCCTCAAGTATGCCTCGGTGCGAAAGCAGTTCGGGGCGGCGATTGCCACCTTCCAGGGCATCCAGTTCCAGCTGTCCGACATAGCCACTGAGATCGAAGCTGGGCGCCATTTGATGTACCACGCCGCGTGGCTGTCCCAGCAGGGAAAGCCGTTCGGCAAGGAGGCCGCCATGGCCAAGCTGTTCTGCTCTGAGCTCGCCATGCGCGCGACGATCAAGGCTATCCAGATCCATGGTGGATACGGTTATACCAAGGAATACCCGGTCGAGCGCTACATGCGCGACGCCAAGATCTGCGAGATCGGCGAGGGGACCAGCGAAATCCAGCGCATGGTGATCGCACGGCACCTGCTGAAGGGACTGATGGAGTAAGCCAGCGGGACGGACCGGGGTTGACGTATTGCGGGGAACGTTCGGTCCCGTGTACTCTTCCGGAGGAGCCCGTTTTGCAGGACCCTGCAGTATCCGTAGCCGTCGCTTCCGGCGCCGGCGGCCTGTGCGACTCACAGGCCGTTTGCGTTTGTGGCGGGGGAGGATCGGCGCCAGCGTGCAGCCATCCGACGCCCTCCACACGTCCCACCGCACGACACGCCCTGTGTGTCGATCGCGGGTGATCGCGTTTGTCCTGAGGCCTGCGCCTCCCGCTGCTACCGAAGCGCGGGACGGTCCGCGGTATTCGGGCGCGACTCGCCCGTCCGATCAGTCGTGCTGGCTGGGGGAGCCCCGTGACGTCGTCCGTGTCGCCGCCGCCTGGCGCGCTCGGTCAGCCTCTGTTCGATCACCGTGTTCGTCGCCGCATCGGTCCAGTGGAGTCGCCACCGCCGGGGCGCGCGGCACGTCAGAATGAAGCGAGAAATCCTGGTGAACGCGACGCCGCGCGAAACGCGCGTCGCCATTCTCGAGGACGGCCAGTTGGTGGAGTTGCTGGTCGATCGGCCCGATGCCCGTCGCATGGTTGGCGACGTGTATCTCGGGAAGGTCGAAGCCGTGCTCCCCGGCATTCAGGCCGCCTTCGTGAACATTGGTACCGAAAAATCCGCATTCTTGCACGCCGCCGACGTGGTGGTCGAGGATGCGCCGGTTGCCGACGATGAAGATGACGATGAGGACGAGGCCGGGGACGATGCCGGCAGCGGCAGTGCTGGCGGCGGTCGTCGTGGACGACGTGAAGTGCGCCCCATCCAGGATCTGCTGAAGCGCGGCCAGGATATCCTCGTCCAGATCACCAAGGAGCCGATCTCCACGAAGGGACCGCGCGTCACGGCGCAGGTCTCCCTCGCCGGCCGGTTCTTGGTGTACATGCCCTTCGCGTCGAAAGTCGGCGTGAGCCGGAAAATCGACGAGCGGTCCGAGCGTCAGCGCCTTCGGGCGATGGTGTCCGAAATGCTACCCGACGACGTCGGCGGCGTGATCATCCGTACCGTCTCGGAAGATGCGACCAAGGAAGTGTTTGAGCGCGAGCTCAACACGCTCATCAACAACTGGAAACGCATTAAGCGGAAAACGCAGTTCACGCGGGCGCCGGCGCTGGTACACCGCGAGACGAACGTAACCCGCGGTCTGGTGCGCGATCTGTTCAGTGCCAAGGTCGAGGGCGTTACGGTCGATTCGCGTCAGGTCTTCAACGAGATCACGGAATATCTCACCGGCATCGCGCCCGAGCTCGTCGAGCGCGTAAAGCTGTATGAGGAGACCGTTCCGTTATTCGACAAGGCGGATATCGAAACGGAAATCCGCGACATTTTCAAGCGTCGCTGTGACCTGCCGAGTGGCGGCTACCTGATCATCGAGCCGACCGAGGCGCTCGTTTCGATCGACGTGAATTCCGGTCGCTACACGGGTAAGCGCGACCCTGAAAAGACGGTGTTCAAGACGAATACGGAGGCGGCGCGGGAGATCGCTCGGCAGCTGCGGTTGCGCGACGTCGGCGGCATCATCGTCTGCGATTTCATCGACATGGAAACGCAGGGCAATCGCGACAAGGTGATTCACGAGCTGCGCACGCATCTGGGCCGTGATCGCGCCCGCACCAAGGCGCATGCCGTCTCCGATCTGGGCCTAGTGGAAATGACGAGGCAGCGCGTGCGTCAAAGCCACTGGCAAAGTATGACCGAGTCGTGCCCGACATGCAGCGGTACCGGCCGCGTGTTCACGCCGGAAACAATCGTCCGTCGAACGGAGCGGGCAGTGCGCCGCATGTCGGCCGAAGGACGCCGGGAGCCGGTGATCCTTCGGCTCCACCCGGAGGTCGCGCTGCACGTGCTCGAGCAGGAGCACGACTTCGTGAAGCGCCTCGAAAAGTTGGCGGGATTCCCGCTGGAGCTGCGAGACGATCCGCTGCTCCGCCCGGACGAAATCAAGCTCGTCATGCGCGGCGCCCAGCGGGATGTCACGCAGCAGTACGCTCTGGCCTGACACCGGCCAGAAACCCACGTCCCCACATGCGCCTGAGGCTGGTCTCAGACGCTTGACAGCTAAAGCGAAGCCGGATAAGCTTTAAGGCTACGTTTGAAGCCTGCAGAATACGATTTAACAGATAGAGCCATGAGCTACGCGATCATTCGCACCGGCGGCAAGCAGTTCCGTGCCGAGCCGGGCAAGTCCC
>CAIUOO010000573.1 GCA_903900795.1 uncultured Gemmatimonadota bacterium
GTGGCCTCGGTCTCGCAGTCGCGGCTGCAGGCCACGGCCACCACGTTGGCCGGCTTCGGCACGCGCTCGACGCTGTCCGACACGGTGTCCACCACGCGCGGCATCGGCGCGGCGCGGCGCTGGATCCACGACGAATTCAAGCGCATGAGCCCCAAACTGCAGGTGTCGTACGACCGGCATATGTTGGCGCAGCAGGGGCGTATCACGCGCGAGGTGGAGTTGGTGAACGTGGTCGCGGTGCTGCCGGGCAAGAGTGCGCGTCGGGTGTACATCACCGGCCACTACGACACCGTGAACTCGCGTCGTCCAGCAGGCGCCGATGCCACCGCAACGGCCGCCGGTGCGGCGCCGAATGCGCCGCCGGGTGCACCGTTGGTGCGTCCCACGATCGACAACGACGCCGACGCGCCGGGGGCGAACGACGATGGCAGTGGCACCTCGCTCACGATGGAGTTGGCGCGCGTGTTCGCCGAGAGTGGGATCGAGTTCGATGCGACGCTGGTGTTCGTGACGTGGGCTGGCGAGGAGCAGGGGCTGATCGGCTCGATGGCGCATGCCACGGCGCTGCGCAACGCGAAGGGCGTGGTGGAAGCGAACTTCAACAACGACATCGTGGGCAGCAGCCTGGGTGGTAACGGTATCGTGGACGGCGAGAGCGTGAAGATCTACTCGCTGGGCCCCGAGGACTCACCCAATCGCTCGCTGGCACGCTACGTCCAGCGCGTGGCGGGTACGTACGTGCCGTCGCACACGATTCGCTTGATGGCGCGCGAAGACCGCTTCGGTCGCGGCAGTGATCACTCGTCGTTCACCGCGAACGACTTTCCGTCGATCGTGTTCCGCGAGGCGAACGAGAACTACGAGCGGCAGCACTCGCCCAACGACAAGCTCGAAGGCATGGATTTCCGCTATCTCGCGCAGAATGCGCGGGTGAACGCGGCGTCAGCGGCGTCGGTGGCGTTGGCTCCGCCGGCTCCGCGGGTGACGACGAATGGCGGCACGGCCACGATCGGCCGCGGCCCGTCGGGCTATGACGCCAGTCTGCAGTGGCAGCCGTCGGCGGGCGCGGTGGCGTACCGCGTGTACTGGCGCGACGCGTGGACCAACGATTGGCAGAAGTCGCAGGTCGTGGGCAACGTGACCACGATGCGCCTGCCGAATGTGTCGATCGACGACTACGTGTTCGGCGTGGCGGCGATCGGTGCCGATGGCAATGAGAGCGTGGTCAGCGCGTACGTGTCGCCGGTGCGCAAGATGACCGACGTCTTGCTCAAGAAGTAGCAGCCACCGCAGCGACTCACATCCATAACGGAGCACAACATGATTCGACGGGAGTTTCTGGTGACGACAGCGTTGGGTACGGCGGGTGCGTTGGCGACGTCGATGAGTGGTGGCGAGCCATCGAATCCGGATCTGTCAACCTTTGTCGACGGCATGCCGGTGGCACCGATGCGCACCGAGCGCGCCACGCGAAAGATCCTGATCGCGGGCGGTGGTTTCGGCACGGCGTTCATCCGCTACATGGCGCAGCTCACCGGCAAGCCGCGTCCGCGCCTGTTGTACCTGCCCACCGCGTCGGCCGATCGCGACGTATCGGCGTTGAATTGGTTCAAGGCCTGCGCGCCGCTGAATGTGGAGGCGCATGTTCAGAACATGTTCATCGCCAGTACCTCGCAGACGCTGGGATGGGATGAGGTGCTGCTTTCAATGGACGGCATCGTGGCGTCGGGCGGCAATACGCTCAATCAGCAGGCCATCTGGAAGGCGCAGGGGATCGATGTGCTCCTGCGGCAGGCCTGGGACCGCGGGATCGTGCTGGGCGGGGCAAGCGCGGGGTCACTCTGCTGGTTCGACGAAGGCACGACCGACTCGCGTCCCAAGGCGTTGTCGACGGTGCAGTGCCTGGGCTTCATTCCGGGCAGTCACTCGCCGCATTACGACGCGGAGCCGGGGCGTCGACCGCTGTATCAGAAGCTGATCGGGTCGGGTGAGATGAAGCCCGGCTACGCCTGCGACAACGATGCCGGCATCTACTTCGAGGAGACGGCGGTGAAGCGCGTGGTGCACACCCGGGCCGCCGCCAAGTGCTATTACGTGAGCCGGGTGGACGGCAAGGCAGTGGAGCGCACGCTGGAACCCGAGATGATTTGATGGTGGGTCGCGTGTGGTGGGCCGTCGCGCTGGCCGGAGTGTGTGGCTGTGCCGACGCGTCGTCGACGGCACCTGCGCCGGCGTACCGCCCGCTCTCGACCGTGGCGTGGAGCGCCCAGGCGCGAGCCCTGGTGGCCTCGGCGGCGCTCGGTTCTCCGCCGGCGGCCCGTCTTTATGCCATCATGACCGTGGCGCAGCGGGTGACGCTGGAGCGGATCGGTGCCGATACGGTGCGGATCTCGCCACCGGCGGCGATCGGGTACGCGTCGGCCCGCGTGCTGCTCGCGCTGCTGCCGTCGCAATCGGCCCCGGTGCAGACCACGTTGCTGAATGAGTTGCGCCAGCCGGGGGTGGGGCCCCCGGCGGCAATCGCGGCCGGGAAGACGCTGGGCGAGCTCGTCGCCGACTCCCTGCTGCGCGTTCGGGCCAGCGATTCCACGGCGTTGCTCGACAACGTCGTGCTGCCAACCGGTCCCGGGGTATGGGTGTCGGCGCCGGGGAGAGTGCCTGTCAATCCGCGCTGGGGGGAAGCACGTCCGTGGCTGCTGCCGTCGGCGGCGGCGATCACCGTGCCGCCACCACCGGCGATTACGTCGGTGGCGTTTCAGAGCGCACTGGCCGAAGTGCGACGGATCAGTGATACACGCACCGAGGAACAGCTGGCTATCGCGCGCTTTTGGGTGCTCGGCAGCGGCACCCCGACGCCGCCGGGGTGGTGGAACGGCCTCGCGACCGACCTGTGTGTGCACTACCGGCTCACCGAGCGGCAATGCGCCACCACGCTGGCGACGCTGCATCAGGCGATGATGGACGCGAGTATCGTGACGTGGGTCGCCAAATACCGATTCCTGTTGGCGCGCCCGTTCCAGATGGATCCGGCGATCACGCAGCCGGTGGGGCTGGCTAACCACCCGTCGTACCCGAGCGCACACTCGACGTACTCCAGTGCGGCCGGCACGGTGCTGGGGTGGTATTTCCCGCGCGAACAGCCGCTGCTCGACCAGTGGGTGCGCGAGGCAAACGTGTCGCGCATTTATGGCGGCGTGCATTACCGCTTCGATGGGGACCAGAGCGACGTGATCGGCCGGCAGGTCGGGGCGCTGTTCGTGGCCTCGTTTGCGGCCAACGGTTTGCGGCCGTATCTCGCCGTGAGCCCGCGCTAGGCCATCCGGGTATCTTTCGGGATTCCCGTGTCCCGCGGTGTGCCGGGGCGCTGTCCGTTGCTTCGTGAGGATTCCTGATGGCTCCGCAGTTCATTTACGTCATGAAGGCGCTGCGCAAGGTCGTTCCGCCTTCGCGCATCATCCTCGATGACATCTGGTTGTCGTTCTACCCCGGCGCGAAGATCGGTGTGCTCGGTCCGAATGGCGCTGGTAAGTCGTCGCTGCTGCGCATCATGGCGGGTGTCGATACCGAGTTTCAGGGTGAGGCGTGGGCCCACAAGGGCACGCGCATCGGCTATCTGGCGCAGGAGCCCGAGCTCGATCCCACGCTCGACGTGCGTGGTAACGTGGAACTCGCCCTCAAGGCGCAGCGTGATGCGCTGAACGAGTTCAACGCGATTTCGCTCAAATTCGCCGAGCCCGATGCGGACTTCGATGCGTTGATCGACCGTCAGGGGAAGCTGCAGGAGTACATCGACCAGCACGACTTGTGGAACCTCGACAACAAGATCGAAGTGGCCATGGACGCGCTGCGCCTGCCGCCGGGCGACGCCGACGTTACCAAGCTGTCGGGTGGTGAAAAGCGTCGCGTCGCGCTGTGCAAGATTTTGCTGGAAGAACCGGATATGTTGCTGCTCGACGAGCCCACCAACCACCTCGACGCCGAAAGCGTGGCGTGGCTGGAGCATCATCTCGAGCGCTACACCGGTACCGTGGTCGCCATCACCCACGATCGATACTTCCTCGACAACGTGGCGAAGTGGATCCTCGAGCTCGATCGCGGCAAGGGCGTGCCGTACGAGGGCAACTACTCCGGCTGGTTGGAGCAGAAGCAGGCCCGCATGGCGCTCGAAGAGAAGCAGGCGAGCACGCGTCAGAAGACGTTGCAGCGCGAGCTCGAGTGGGTGCGCATGTCGCCGCGCGCACGTCAGGCCAAGAACAAGGCCCGTTTGGCCGCGTACGAGGATCTGGCGAGCGAAGCGCAGCAGGA
>CAIUOO010000574.1 GCA_903900795.1 uncultured Gemmatimonadota bacterium
ATCAGGGTTGTGAGTCGAAGTCTCCAAGTGAAAGGTGGAACACAGACCTGCCTATCAGGTCACCATGAAGTTACGACGCGTCACGGGGGCCGTCAAGCAACATGCCCCACGAAGGTGCCGGCCCAAGCGCGGGGGCCGACCGCTCGCCGGTGGCCTCACCACCGCCCTTGCTCCCAAACCCCGAAGGCCCGGAGTTCCCGGCTATCGGGGAGGTGCTGGGTGACGAACTCCCGCAACAGCCGCTGGTGCGCCCGGCAGTCGGCCGGCTCGACCTCGGGCTGATCGCCCCGCAGCCACGCGGAAATGACCTCGCGAGCGGGGGCTGGCAGTCGACGGCCAGCAGGCGCCATTTTGGCACATACCGGGCAGAGCACGCCGCCAGCGGCGTGACTGAAGCGGGCATCCGCCTCGGCGGGGATCTCGGCGTGGCACTCGGCACACCGGTCGATGCTCGGCATGAAGCCGACCTCGCTGACCAGCCGCCAGAAGACGCCGAGGGTCAGTGGCACGGTCTCGGCCTCTGAGGCCTCGGCGATGGCGTCCAGCCCCGCGGCGACCCCGAGATACACCCGGGGCGCCGCCTCGTCGTGGACCACGCGCATGACGCACTCCACGAGGGCACTCGCGGCGGTGAACCGACCCAGATCGGCGGCCAGCCCCGCCCGCGAGCGGGTGACATCGAACGCAGTGAGAGCATGCAGGTCACGGCCCGGTTTCACCTGAATCTGCGCCTGCCCTTCGGCGAAGAGATCAACGCCACTGCCGAACCGTTTCCTGGACGAGCGGGCACCACGGGCGACCACCGACAGCACGCCGGCCTCACGGGTCGCCAAGCGCAGGATGCGCGACGACTCGAGATACGGCACGGCGTGCAGCACGATCGCGTCGGTGGTGATCAGGGACATGCATGGAGCTTAGCGACTACGCGGGCGACCCGCCTATCGGCCTCTGGTGCTACCGATGTCTACGGGCGGATCGCGAGGTCGACGCCTCCCTGATTCGCCGCCACCCGCCGGACCTCGGTGCCGGCCGGGCTAAACACGAGGAGAGACGTGACGGAGCCGGTGCCGTTCTGGATGCAGTGCAGCCGGCCGAGGGCGTCGGCCTGGCCGCTGCCGCAGGTGACGGGGGTGCCGGTGGTACCGGTCAGCGTGAGCCAGTCGGCCGAGGCCGACGAGACGAAGCTGAGATCCGTCGGCCGCACCTTGACAATGCGGTTCGTGAAGCTGGTGAGATCCTGATACAGCGAGACATACAGGAATCCGTCGAGACCAAGCTTGACGCCGGCGCCGTAGCTATTGGCCGGCATCTTCTTGCTGAGCAGGACGCGCTTGCCGCGCAGGTCAACCTTCGTGATGCCACCCGTCGCGATCAACGTGTACGGGAAGCTCGCGAAACTGGCATCACCGCCCGCGCTGATGTACCCCACGTCGCCGTCGACCAGCGCCGACGCGTCCGAGCCGCGCAGTCCCGGCAGCACGATCGTGTCGCGCGTGGTGCCGGTGTTCGGCACGCGGATGAGACGGACATCGCCCTGCACCGCATAGTTCACTTTGCAGTTGGCGTTGGCGTCGACGATCCAGGTGGCGTTCTCGAACTGAAAGAGATCGGTCGGACAGGTGCCGGCGTTCGTGATTCGCGTGCTGGTCGCGGTACCGGTGCCGGCGAACGACACGAGCGCGACACTCGAGGAATCACGCAGTGCCGCGCCGATGAGCGCCTGCCCACCCGTCCCGGACAGGAGACGGGCACGCGACGGATTGCTGCGCGTGGGAAGCTGAATGCGACGGGTGGTGGCGGTGCGCACGTCGGTGACGTACAACAGATCACCAGCGCCACGGCTCGAGACCGTGAGCACCGTGTCACGCAGGAGCGTAAAGCCGCCGGCATCGAACTCGGAGGTCGGGGCGAGCGTGAGCTTGGTACTCGCAGTACCGGTGTCCCCGAGGAAGGTGAGGCCGGGCTGGATAAAGCCGTCAAGCACGATGATGCCGCGTGGCGGCTGCGGCGTGGTGTTGTTGATCCCGTCGTCCCCGCAGGCGGCGAGCGCCGCGAGCAGGACGGCGGCGGAAGCGGCGAGGGCATAGCGGCGGACGGTGGAGCGAGAGCGGACCTGCGGGGTCATCGAGGGGAGTGTTGCAGGGTGAACGACATCGCCCAGGAGCGCCCGGGCGACGGGAATCCGCGAACCGACTGCCACGAGGCATCGACGGCATTCTCGAGCGAGAACGCGACCAAGGCGTCGAGGCGGGGCCACGGCCAGTGCGGCAGCGCGCGCAGCTGTTGTGCGACGGTGATGTCGACCAGCGACAGCGCGGCCAATTCGAAATCGGGATTGCGTGGGCCGGCGGTGTACGGCCGGGCGCCCATGCCGCGCCACGCGACGGTGGCGTGCTGCGCGGCCGTGTTCAGCTGCAGCTGTGCCCCACCGGCCACGCGCGGCACATAGGGGGTGGGAATGCGGAGGCCGCCCGTGCTGAGGATGGCGTCGTACGCCGTTACCCACGCCGACGCGGCGGCGATGCCCAGCGCGACTTCGGCGCGCGACTCGATGCCGCGCAGGCGTTCCATTCCGACGTTGGCGGGACTCCAGCCGAAGTTGCCGGGGAACCAGACGATCGCGTCGCGCGTGTTGCGCGCGACGAGTGCGCCATCCACGCTGGCGCTGCGGCGCGCGGTGCCGGCGACCATGCGCAGGCCGCTGCTAACATCGAGATCGACGCGCTCCGGTGACAGTGCCCGCACGAACAGCCGTTGGGGCGAAGAGAAGTACAGATCGTACAACGTGGGAACGCGCACCGCCTGCGCCACGCGACCGAACGCGACCACGTGCGCTTGCTCGCCGAGCCGAGCGATCCGTCGCTCGGCGCCAACGGACGCGGTGGGACGTACGCCGCTGCCTTCGATAAGATCGGCGCGCACGCCGATGTCGATCTTCCATCGATCCTCGCCCGTGGCGCGCCACGCGCGCTGCACGGCGGCGAAGCCGCGACGGCGTTGCTGAGCGATGCCACCCGTGGCGGCGAGTCGATCGGCACCGACACCGAGACGCCACGCGACATCGTGGAGCGCCCCACGCCATTCGGCATCGGCAGCCCATGCCACCGCCCGTGTATCGAGCGCGGGGCGCGTGGGATCGACGTACCGCAACGCCAATCGACGCACACCGGACACGAGCACCGTGCCGCGCAGGTCGGCTTGGGCCCGCACCAGCAGGCGGTCGGTGCGCGCGCGATCGGCATCGTAACTGCGCACGTTGGCGGGACCGACCATGCCCCGCTCGCTGGTCGAACCGAGCACGGAGAGTTGCGCGCGGCTTCCGAGCACGCCGAGCGATGCGGTGGCGCGTTGTTCGTCGTTGTTGACACGCGCTTCACGTTGTGGGGCCGCGCCTGCGTCGTTCATGAACGTGAAATCGTTGGTTGCGTCGCGCCACGCAGCGCTGGCCTGCCAGAGCGCGCCGGCGGCTTGCGTATGCCACGCACCTTCGAGGGTACGCTGTCCGAACGCGCCCAGCCGAACGGACGTGACGCGCTGAGCCGATGACGTGAGCGCCAACACGCCGCCGGTGGCGCCAGCGCCAGTGCCGACCGGGTCGGCGCCGAGGGCGACCGTGGCCGATTGCAGCCCGGCCAGCGGAATGTCGGAGACGTCGGCCATGCCGGTGGCGGGGTCGTTGAGCGGCATGCCGTCGAGCGTGATCACGACCTGCTCGCGACGTGCGCCACGCAGCGACAGCCCGGTCTCGCCACGGGCCGTGCGCAGGTTGGTGTACGGCATGAGCGCGAGCAGCCCATTCACCGTGGACGCGCCGGCGATGCGGGCGTCGGCCGTTGTCAGCGTGGCGCTCGTGCGACCGGCGGTGCGCACGGTGCCTGACGTGTCACCGGACGCGGTGACGCGCAGTGGGGCCAGTCGTTGGGCGGCACGCTCCGCGTTCGTGGCATCGAGCGGCAGCAGTGGCACCCAGAGGGTATCGCCCTCGAGGCGTATGGCACCCGCGGACGGCGCACCCGCGGACGGCGCACCCGCGGACGGCGCACCC
>CAIUOO010000575.1 GCA_903900795.1 uncultured Gemmatimonadota bacterium
GCCCTGCGCTACAGCTACTTCAATCCGTATCGCGGCGCGTACGCCTATGCGGAAACGGCACCGAGCGCGCTCACGGTCGACGATGGCACGCTGGCCACGGCCGCCGAGGGGGACAACGTCTCGGTGCTACCGCTCCGCGTTTGGCGTGGCGCGTCCACCTCGTCGCTCGCCGAACAGCTGGCCAGGTGGCGTGTACCGTTCATCGTCGTGCTGTTGTTGGCACCGCTCCCGTGGCTCGTGTTGGTGATCGGCGCACGCCTCGGCGCAAGCCTCGGCGTACGCCTCGGCGGCCCCCGTCGGTCAGCCGCGGCGGCGACCGTGAGCGCAGCACGTACGGCCTCGCCGCGAACCACGGGCAATGACGCCGGCGATCATGCGCGCTACACCCGACGTACCCTGCTGGGCGCGCTCTCGCAGCGACTACGAGTGTCGCCGCAGGAACTCGTGTCCCGGCGCGATGTCGAACGCACGGCCCGACGTCGTGGCGTCACGCGCGACACCACGAAGGCATTGCTGACGCTGCTCGACGCGCTGGCGGAGCAGGGGTTCAGCGCGGCGCCGGCGCCGATGGCTGCTCGCGACGACCTCACCGCACGGGCCGACGCGCTGCTCGCGCGCATCGACGCCGAGGCGGTCACGCACGCGCGTGCGATCCGTGCGGCCAGACACGCGCAGGCACGCGTCGCGCTGTACCTGGCGCTGAGTGCGGCTGCCGTCGCCGCCCCGCCGCGTTCGATGGCGGCCCTGCAAGTTTCGCCGGTACCGGCGCTGGTACCGGCGCCTGAGCAAGCCACACCGGCCGTCGATCGCGGCGCCCTCGCGGCCACGGTCGCGGAAGCCACGACATTGTACGCGCAACGCCAATATTCGCGATCGGCTGAACAGTTCGCCCACGCGGTCGACGCGCGCCCCGCCGACGCCGATCTCCTGACGAACTGGGGCGCCGCCGCATGGGCTGCCGGTGATACCGCATCGGCCGTCATCGCGTGGCAGCGTGCGGCCCGTCTCGAGCCCGTCGCCGTCGACGTGCAGGAACGACTCACGTTGCTCCCCGCGGGCGCGCGCGGTGGGGTGGCCGAAGTCCCCATGATTCCGGTGCCTGCCCTCGTGCTGGCGGCTATCGTCGCCTGGCTGCTGGGCTGGGCGATGCTCGCCGTCGTGCGCACGCAGCAGCGACGTGGACGCGCGTCAGCGTGGATGGCATTCGCCTCGACCGCTGCCGTCTTCGTGCTGCTGGGCGCCGTCGGGACCGGGGCCGCTGCCGCGTGGGGATATCGCGAGCTCGATGCCACCGGCATCCGCGTCGTTCGACGTCCAGACACCATGCGCGCCGCGCCGGGTAATGACGCGAATGCGATGGGTGGCGTCGCCACCGGTGATGTCGTGCGCGTGGAAGCGGCCCGTGACGGGTGGTTACACATCGTGCACGCCGACGGGCGTCGCGGCTGGCTCCCGGTGGCACGGACGATCCCGCTCGTATCGCCTGCCGTGATTCGGTAGCTTGTCGTATGTCCCGTATCGCCATTCTCTCCAGTGCGGTTGCCGACCAGATCGCGGCCGGTGAGGTCGTGGAACGACCCGCGTCGGTCGTCAAGGAACTGGTGGAGAATGCGCTCGACGCTGGTGCGACCACGGTCGACGTGACCATCGAGGAAGGCGGCCGCGCACTGATCCGGATCGCCGACGACGGCAGTGGCATGGATCGCGAGGACGCCGTGCTCTGTCTCTCGCGGCACGCGACCTCGAAGATCACGGCTGCCGAACAACTCGTGGGCGTGCGGAGTTACGGTTTTCGGGGCGAAGCGTTGCCGGCCATCGCATCGGTGTCCGAACTCATGATCGAAACCGCCTCGGAAGATGGCGCCGGGACACAGGTGCGCGCCGCTGCCGGCGCCGTGCTCGACACGCGCGAGGCGACGCGGCGTCGCGGCACCACCGTGTCGGTGCAGCGGCTCTTCTACAATACACCGGCGCGTCAGAAGTTCCTGCGCAGCGCCCGATCCGAATGGCGCGGCATCATGGACACCATGCAGTCCATCGGTGCCCTGCGTCGCGATGTGCATTTCACCGTGCGCCACGATGGCAAAGTCGCCCTCGACTGGCCCGCCGTTCCCACGCTGCGCGCACGGCTCGCCGAGCTGTGGGGACATCGCGACGTGCAGCGATTCGTCGATATCGACGATGTGCAGGGGCCCATCCACATCACTGGCATGGTGGAACGTCCCGCCGATGTCGGCACCGCCACCCGACGTGTGCTGCTCATCATCAACGGACGCGTCGTCCGCGATCACGGCATCGTGCGTGCCGCCGAAGCTGCCTATCGCTCCACGCTGCCGTCTGGGGTAAGACCGTCGCTCGTGCTGTCGCTGCACGTGCCCGGCGGCGATGTCGACGTCAACGTGCACCCGGCCAAGTCCGAAGTGCGACTTCGCGATCGGTGGCCCACCGAGCGGGCCGTCGAGAACGCCATCCGCCGGGCCCTCGGCCTGTTCGATGCCAGTGCCGGCATCGGCTGGCGGACCTGGACGCCCGCCGCCGCCCCCTCGTGGCGCGATGACGCGCACGCCATGGATCCGGCGGCGCTGCGCGCCACGCCGGCCGCCGAAGGGCTGTTCGCGACGCCAGACGCGCCCACGACCACCGCGGCCGACACGCCGCCCGCATACGACACGCCGCCCGCATACGACGCGCCGATCTCGGTGCCGCCGCTGCTGCAATTGCGTCGCATGTACCTCATGTTCGAGCACGAGGACGGCGTGATCCTCATCGATCAGCATTCGGCGCATGAGCGCGTGCTGTACGAGGAGTTCCTCGGCGTGCTCGAACGCGGCGAAGCGCCGTCGCAGCGATTGCTCTTCCCGATGACGTTGCACCTCGGTCCCGAGGAAGCCGACGCCTTCGACGCGAACCGCGCATCGTTCGAGAAGCTCGGGTTCGAGATGGAAGGATTCGGGGGACATTCGCTGCTTGTGAACGCCGTGCCGATGCCGCATCCACGGTTTGATGCCGAACGGTGTCTGCGCGAAACGCTGGCCGCGCTCACCGGCGATCGCGCCGCCGGCGACGCCAAACGACACGAGCGGCTCGCCGCCACCTTCGCCTGTAAAGCCGCCATCAAAGCGGGTGATGTCATGTCGCCGGGCGAGATGCGGGCCCTCTACATCGCGCTGGCCAACACCACGTTGCCGGCGCACGACGTGCACGGTCGCTCCACCATTGTCCGTCTGTCGTGGGACGAGCTCGACCGGCGCTTCGGTCGGAAGTGACCATCGTGCGC
>CAIUOO010000576.1 GCA_903900795.1 uncultured Gemmatimonadota bacterium
ACGGCGGTGAAGCTGCTGCGCCGCTGGCAGTCTATCGAGAAGGCGCTCGAGGCCAGTGAGTTTGTCAGTCACCGCGACGACACCGCCAAGCTGGCCGGACAGCACGAGCATGTGCGGCTCATGCTGCAGCTCACCACCATCCGCCAGGACGTGCCACTGCCGGCCATGGAGCTCGCCCGCTGTGCGCTCCCCGCCATCACCTGGCCGGGCGGCTCGCAGGCCCGCGCGGGGATGGCCGCCAGCAGCGCGCCCGGCGCCGGCGGCCCGGTGTCGCGCAGCGCCGCGGGGCCCGGTTTGGAAGACGTGCCCTTCCCCGAAGAGTAGATGGCAACGCGACCGCCCCTGCTCCGCCGCACGGCGGCGCTGGCGGCCCTGCTAGCGGCCTGTGCGACCGTGGCGCTGGCCCGCCCCTTCGCAGCCCCCGATCGCCGCGTGGTGGACCGCGTAGAGGCCGGACGCCCCGAGAGCGAAGCCGAGCACGGGTACGCCGGCTACGACGACACCACCGGCACGGCCGACGGCCGCGCGTACCGGCAAGCGCGCGGCTGGATGCGATACGCCGTGACCACCTTCGACGACACCGAGGTCACCATCGCCTGCACCTTTCTGGGCAGCGCGTCGGGGAGCTTCGACCTCATCGTAGAAGACAGCGTCGTTGCCACGAAGCGCGTTGATGTCACGACCGGTACGCCCACCGTGGTCGAACTCCTCGTGCCCTTCGCCGTGACCAAGGGCAAGACCAGCATCGCCGTCACGCTGCGCGCACACGACGGCCCCACGCCACGGCTGCACGAACTGCGCACGATTCAGGATCACAACGAAGTCCCCCGCCCTTCCGGAGTTTCCCGATGATGCCGTTGTCCGTTTCGCGTGTCACCCGCGCGGTGTGCGCACTCACGAGTACCGCCCTGCTACTCGCCGGCGGCACCCTCTCGGCGCAAGCACCGGCACCGGCGGCCAAGACGCCGCGCGCACCCGCGTCGGGCGCACCCGCGTCGGGCGCGCAGTGGCTCACCCGCCCCGAGCGCACCGACTACGCCGAGACCAGCCGGTACGACGAGGTCATCGCGTACATGAAGCAGATGGCGGCGGTGAACCCGAACATCCATCTCACGACCTACGGCTATACCACCGAAGGACGGCCACTACCGTTGGCGGTGATCGGTGCGCCGGGCGCCAGCGCCGCGCAGGTGCTCGCGACCAACAAGACCCGCGTGTACATCCAGGGCAACATCCACGCCGGCGAAGTGGAAGGGAAAGAAGCGCTCCTCTGGTTGCTGCGCTCGATCGCCAAGGGGGAGCGCAATGCGTGGCTCAAGACCACGGTGCTGCTCATCAACCCGATCTACAACGCCGACGGCAACGAACGCGTGTCGGTGTCCAACCGTGGCTCGCAGGCAGGCCCCGTGGGCGGCATGGGGACGCGCGAAAATGCGCAGGGGCTCGACCTCAATCGCGACGGCACCAAAATGGAAACGGCCGAAGCGCGCTCGATGGCGGGGTTGCTCACGCGCTATCAGCCGCACGTGGCGATGGACTTGCACACCACCGACGGCAGCTCGAACAGCGGCTTCACCATGACGTACGAGACGTCGCTGAATCCGAATAATTCGAAAGCGCAAACGAGTCTGCTGCGCGACGTGCTGCTGCCGGAGATCACGAAGGCCGTAAAGACGAAGCATGGTGCCGACTGGTTCTACTACGGCGGCGTGTCGGGCACCGGCGAGCAGCGCGCGTGGCGCAGCGATGCCGAGTTGGCCAAGCCGCGCTACACGTCCACCTACTACGGCGTGCGCAACATCCTGGGGCTGCTCACCGAGACGTATTCGTACGCGTCGTTCAAGACGCGCATTGTCGAGACGTACTGGTTCCTCGAAGAGACGCTGAGCTACGTGGCCACGCACGGTGAGACGGTGCGCGACGTGGTGGCCAAGGCCAACGCCGAATCGATCATCGGCCGGCAGCTCGCGGTGCGGCAGCAGCTGGTGAAGGCGCCGGCGCTGCAGCGCATCGTGTTCGCGCCCACCATTGCGGTGCGAAATCCGTACGTGGCTGACCGTCCGTATCGCCTGCGCCCCGACGGCCATGATCGTGCGGCGGTGACCACCGAGATGCTGCCGTTCTTCGGCACCGCCGAGCCCACCGAAACTACGCTGGCCCCGCGGGTGTGGGTGATACCCATGACGGCCGCGCCAGCCGCCGCTACGCCGGCGCCGGCTCCGGGTGGATTCGGCGGTGGCCGTGGCGGCGCGCAGGGCACGCCCACGCAGCGCATGATGGCCACGGTCATCGATCGTCTCGAGGCCCATGGCATTCGCTATCGCGTGACCACCGCCGAACAGCCGTTCAGCGGGGATCGCTTCAAAATTGCGACCAACACCGTGGAAACGCGCGAGTATCAGGGCGCCCACAAGGGGCGCACGCTCACCGGCGCGTGGGAATCCACCGAGCAAGTGCTCCCGGCGGGCTCGCTGGTGATCCCAATGGATCAGCCGTTGGCGCGCTTGGCGTTCATCCTGATGGATCCGCGCTCCGACGATGGCTTCATGTGGTGGAACCTGCTGGACGCCGTGCTGGGGCAGTCACCGTCGCCGGGGTTCTACCCGGTGTGGCGTTCGATGAACGCGGTGAACTAGCGCCACTCGCCGACCCACAAACAAAAAGCGGCCCGTCTCGTGAGAGACGGGCCGCTTTGCGTACACCTGGGTGTCGCGGTTACGCCGCCTGCTTCCAGAGCGCCGCGAACGACCGCAAGAACGCGTGATACAGAGCGACTTCCCAATCGGGGGCCGGCACCGTGCCGCGCAGCATGTACTGCATCGCCGCGTTGGCCGTCGTCGGCGCGATCTGGATGAGGAAGTCCGTTCCGTTCATCGTCACGCGGTCGCCGTCGTCGTTGATGGTCGTCGCCGGTAACGCGACGAGTTCGTCCCGCCGCTGCAGCGCGACCGCCGCATCGCTCCACTCGTGGCGACCGTCCAGGTACTGGTGGTCCACCATGTAACAGCTCGCGAAGCGGAGCCACGCCGTCCGCTCCCCCGCCGGATCGGGACGGGTTAGGCGCTGCCAGGCTTGCAACGCCGCCGTGATGTGTTCGCGTGACGAGCCCGACTGGATCAGGCAATGCAGGAGGTCCTGCAGCGCGCGCGACACAGCGGTGTACCACGATTGGCGCACCCCCGCCTTGACCAGCGTGTACAGCTTGTCCTCGGTCGCTTCGGACTTGGCCAGATAGCCCTGGAGGTCGTACCGGTCGATGACCGACCGCTCCGGCGCGACCCCGGGTTGTCCGGTGCGGACGTACAGCTGCATGCTGCGGTTCTTCATCACCTCACGGATGTGCGCGCACAGCTCGAGCCCGGCGTGATCGGTTTCCATGACCACATCGATAATCGCCACCTGTGCCATGCTGATGTCGGCTAGGCCGAGCGTGAGACTGTTCAGCAGTTCGATCCCTTCGGCCTTGCTGGCCGCTGAGAGCAACCGCACCGGCAGGCCGTAGATGCGGAGATTGCGCAGCGCCAGGCGCGTGATCTCATGGACGTCGGGTTCGTCGTCCACGAGCACCACGTTGAACTCGGTCATATGCATCGTCGGGGTTCCTTACTAACGAGGGAGACGGTGGGGAGGCCCAGAGGACGGAGCCGACGCGAGAGCGCCGGCTCGATGTTGTCGCGGTTACGCCGCCTGCTTCCAGAGCGCCGCGAACGACCGCAGAAACCCGTGATACAGGGCCACTTCCCAATCGGGGGCCGGCACCGTGCCGCGCTGCATGTACTGCGCCGCCGCATTGGCCGCCGTCGGCGCGATCTGGATGAGCACGTCCCGCCCGTCCATTGTATAGCTGTCGCCGTCCTCGTTGATGGGCGTCGCCGGTAACGCGGCCAGCTCGTCGCGCCGCTGACGCGCGA
>CAIUOO010000577.1 GCA_903900795.1 uncultured Gemmatimonadota bacterium
CATGATCATCAACACCGAGAAGCGCATCCGCCTGGGACGCAAGCGCGCCGAGTCCATTCTGGCCGAGATTGACCGCACGCGCGACCTCACGCTCAGCCAGTTTCTTGGCTCACTCGGCCTCGACCATCTGGGCTCCCGGCGTGTGCACCTCATGACGCAGGGTGCCGACGGCGCGCTCGATACGCTCGCCGACTGGCGCGCCGGTCGCCTGCGCGACGCAGAGCTGGCGGCGAACGCCGGCGTGCCGAACATCGGTGCGCAGATTCAGGACAACATCGATGAGATCGCGCCCGTCATCGACCGCCTGCTGGCCGCAGGGATCACCGTCCGCCCTGCTGTCCGCGACACAGTGAGCGAGTCCGCGACCACGCCGCAGGTCACCATGATGATCTGCATCAGCGGCAAACTGCCCAGCGGCCGCAAGAAAAGCGACTACGAGGAACCGCTGCGCGCCGCCGGCTACACGCTCGTCGACGACATGAAGGCTGGGGTCGCACTGCTCGTGCTCGCCGACCCCGATTCCACCAGCGCCAAAGCGCAGAAAGCACGCGCACTTGGTGTGCGGATCATCGGCGAGCCCGAACTGATCACACTCACATCGACGGCGCCATGAATTGCCGGGTGAATGCATCCTTCGGATCCCAGATCGGATTCACACCCGCCGGCAGCGGCTCCGCTTTCACGTAGAGACGGTCAGGCGCAGTGGCGAAATACAGGAACAGGGCGGGACACAGCCACCCTTCCATCTGTTCGCCCATGACCTGTCCGCTGTACCACGTACCACCCATGTCCGGCGCACCGGCCTGCATGACCACATCGCCGTCAGGAACTGGTTCATCGGAGAAGTGCAGCGCAAAGCCAGCGCTCGCATTGTCGATGCCCTTCTCCGTGACGAGTCGGGAAATGATCTGCGTCATGCCCAGGACAAACGCTTCTTCCTTGAGACCGGTGGCCTGGTCATCGAACACCCACGTGCTGCAGAGCAGATACGGATACAGGACTTTCACTCGGCTTGTCATATATGTGCTCCGGTTCGTATTCAGGAGGTGTGGGTAGCGGCGTCGAGTACGTGCAGGATTTTCACCATCGCCCACGTGTCCAGTTCGCAGTACGCCAGCAGATCGCGCCGTAACGTCGTGAGATCACCCTCGTACCGCCCCTGCAACAGCAGCTGAAACAACCGGCTGGCATTGGCACCGTCGGCCACGGGCATTCCCTCGTAGCTCAGCTCCGGCACCAGCGCCGGGAGCACCACCTTGATCGACGTGCTCATCCCCATGGCGGGGTCGTAGTACCATCCCCGCTTGAACGGCTGATGGAGATCCTTGCAGCGAGCGATAATGGCCCGCAACGCGTCGGCATGCCGCGGAAACGCCGCCGCCAACTCACGGAGCCGGGACTCCTCGAATGGCTGGAAATAGACGAGGATATCGCCGCGCGGTGGGATCGCGCGTAACAGCGCTTCCACGAACGCCTCGCGCGGATCGCCGGTGCCGTCGGCCAGGAATGCGGTGTGCGACACAACACCGCCACGTTCCTCCTGCCCGTGCACGCTGAACTGAAACGGCACATTGTTGAACGGCGATGTGCCGTCGAACATCGGTACCGACGGCAGGCACGTTTCGAAATCCATGAAGCTGAGGGGATACTGCAGGCCGTCCACGAATGCGCGGAGCGGTACCTGATCCACGTGGGCCGGACCACGCGTTTCCACGGGGACATCGCGCCAACAGTGCGCCTTGAAGCCGCAGGCGTACGGCACGGTGCACTGATTCCCGATGTCCACCACGGGCTCGATTGCAGACTGCACGATCGCCTTGAGCTCGGCCACCCGTGCCGGCACCTCCGGCAGCAGCGGCTGCACGCGGTTGTACACCGACGCGATGGTGAACAGGCGCGATACCTCGAGCTCCCCGGCCCGCACGTACCGCGTGTTGAGGTGCACGATGCTGATGTCGTGCACCGCGAGCCCGGCCGATGTCATGACGTAGTACTGCAGCGCGGCATCGTCCACATGCTGAGGCTTTACGCTACCGGCGCCCTTCACTTCGTAGGCATGCCAGCCGTTGCCGTCACGCCGCAACAGATCGACGGCCACCAGCACGTCGTCGTA
>CAIUOO010000578.1 GCA_903900795.1 uncultured Gemmatimonadota bacterium
AGGTGGTTTCATGAGTGGTTTCAGTGGGAAGATTCTTGTGGTCGACGATACGCCGTCGAACATTCAGTCGTTGGCGGCCACCCTGAAGCCGGCGGGGTATCAGGTCCTCGTGGCCACGAACGGGCAGCAGGCGCTCGACGTCATGGCGAAGGTGCGCCCCGACCTCATTCTGCTCGACATCATGATGCCGGTGATGGACGGCTTCGAGGCGTGCGCGAACATCAAGGCCAACGCCGACTGGCACGACATTCCCATCATCTTTCTGACGGCCAAGACCGAAACGGCCGATCTGGTGAAGGGATTCGAGCTGGGCGCGGTGGACTACGTGAGCAAACCGTTCAATGCGCATGAATTGATGGCGCGCGTGCACACGCATCTCACCGTCGACCGGTTGCGCACGAGCGTGTCGGAAAAGAACGCGGCGCTGGAGAAAGCGCAGCAGCAAATGAGCGCGGAACTCGACCTCGCCCGCGCCATGCAGGTGGCGATCCTGCCGTCGCGGTTTCCGGTGGCCGTTGGCTGTGATGGCGCGGCGCGCATGCTCCCCGCCACCACGATGGGCGGTGACTTCTACGATTTCATCGAGCTGCCGGGCGGTCGCATCGGGCTCGTGATGGCCGACGTCTCCGGTAAAGGAGTGCCCGCGGCGTTCTTCATGGCTGTGGCGCGCACCAATCTGAACGCGCTGGCCGCCACCGCGTCGGGACCGGCCGATTGCCTGCAGCGCACCAACGACGTGCTGCTCACGCAGAATCCGATGGATCTGTTCGTGACGGTGTTTTATGCCGTGTTCGACCCGGCCACCGGCGTGCTCACCTATTCCAACGGTGGACACAACCCGCCGCTCTTACGACGGGCCAACGGCCAGGTGGAGATGCTGACTTCGGCCGCCGGACTGGTGTTGGGCATGTTCCCTGCCAGCTACGACGAGGATATGGCGCAGTTGGCCCCCGGCGATACGCTCGTGCTGTACACCGACGGGGTCACCGAGGCCTTCAACGTCGATGTGCAAATGTACGAGGAGGCGCGGCTGGTGGAACGCGTCCGCGACGACGGCGGCGCCACGGCGAAGGGGCTGGTCACCGCGATTTTCGACAGCGTGATCGGGTTCTCGGGGGCGGCCCCGCAGTCCGACGACATCACGGTGGCGGTGCTGTCGTGGTCGGGGGCGGCGTAGCCGACGTCAGCGGCAGCGGGGAAACGGAACGGAACGGCCCAGTGGTCAGTGACCTGAGTTCAGGCGTCAGACTGCTTATAGTGGTCAGAGTTCAGCCAACTTCAGTCCGCAGTACCGAGCGTTTGACTGGCGGCGCTACGGTGAGTGCACCGCCGTCCCCCGCGGCGCACGTCACAAAGGAAATTCTCGGTACTGCGGACTTTCGCTGCTGAACTCTGACCACTATACCCAGTCTGACGCCTGAACTCAGTGCACCGACGACTGGGTCGTTACGCCCCCACTGCCGGCACGCTCGACGCGCGCGCGATCGGCAGTGATGTAATCCAGGATGTCGCGGGCGAACGGGCCGGCCACGGCCAGCCCCTGCACATCGATCGGGACATCGATCGACTGTAGCCGCAGGACATCGTGCCCCGCGCTGAAGTGCGGGCACAGTCCGCCGTAAAAGAAGCCGAGTTGCTCGGCCACGGCGCAGGCGGCCGCGCAGCCCGCGTCGTCGAGACGCAGGTCGAGGAAGATGACCCGCGCCCCCGCGCGTCGCACGAGCTCGTCGCGCGCGGCGCGCAGCGACGTGGCGATGTCGGCGCCTGCCTGCCGCACTCCGATCACGCCGAAGTCGAGGCCGCCCACGAACGTGACGGTCACGTCGCTGTCACCGGCGGGCTCACCGCCGTCGGCGATGGTGACGGGGATGCCGCAGCCGTCGTAGGTGCGCTCCAGCATGGCCCGGTGCTGCGGCGGCGCACAGATGGTGCGCGCCGTCGGCGGCACCAGCGGCTGGAAGTACACCATCAGGCTGGTACGCTCGGTGGTGTCGGCCACCGCGATCCCCTTCAGCTCCACGGTGCCGCCAACCAGACCGAGGTTGATGGCGCAGGCGCGGGCCCCGAGCCGTTCGTTGGCCCGCTGACTGAACGGATGCGTCATCGTGGGCTCGCTGAACACCGCGAGCAGCCCCAGTGCCTGCGCGCGCTCCTCGGTGAGGCGACGCATGCGCTCCATCAGGCCGCGGCTGCGGTGCGCCGGATCGACCACCGCTTTCCCCAGTTCGCCCGTGGCGCAGGGCGTGACGCCCAGCTGGCCGAAGCCGCGCACGTCGAGGGCGTAGTGCCCGACGACCTCGCCCTCCGTCGTGGTGGCCACGATCGACAGCACATGGCCGGCGCGGTTGAGCTCCCGAATCCGATCGGGGATGTACAGATCGTCGGCGTACGTGAAGCCGTAGGTGCGGTAGATGGCGCGCGCAATCTGGGCCCAGTCATCCGCGCCGTCGGCTCCCGCCACGCGCACGATGTACGCCTGCGGTGGGGCAAGCGGCGCGTTGTCGGAGAACGGGACCAGTGACTCCGGCGCGGCCGATGCGGTGATGTCGGGGTCCCGCCGATGGAACACGAGCGAGAGTCGGTTCCCTTGCCGTCCGAGCGGAATCCAACGCGCCTCGTCGGCGCTGTGACGAATGAGCTGTCTGGCCACCGCCGAGAGGTCGATGGCGTCGAGCGACGCGCTGTCCGGGGCGCCGTGGTCGTGCGCGATGGAGAGCGGCGGAATCTCGCGATCGTCAAAGGCAATCTCGAGCGCCAAAGGCGTGATCGTGGCGTGCACGCGCACCACTGAATCGCTCGGCCCGTCCACGCGATCGAGGATCAGACTGAACCCTTCCTCACAGGCAAGCTCGACCGCCGCCGCGCGCGCCGCGTCGCATCCGACGAGCGATGCGAGCGCCCGCACGTGGGCAATGACCAGCGCCAGCGCCTCGAGGCGCGCCGGCACGTCGAGCGTCGTGTGCATTAGGTGTGCATTACGTGTGCGCGGCCAGCGCCGCCTCGAGGGCGGCGTGTGCGTCGCCGAGGGCATATCCCTGCACGTGCCCTTCGAAGGCGGCGAAGCCCTCGTGGCCCAGCAGCGCGCGGAACACGTCGCGATGGGTGTCGAGGTCGTCGGCGGCATCGGCATCGAAGTCAGCGAGACGCTGCAGCGTACGTTCCACGATGGCTCGTCCGGTGGCCGGATCGAAGGCTGCCACCGGGGCCGTCGCGGCTTCCGCGGGCGCCGGCGCGTAATCCGACCCAAGCCGTTCGATGAGCAGGGCCATTTCTGCGGCCAGCGCGTCACAGTGCGGCGCACAGCTGTCGGCGTCGGCGCCGTCCCCGATCGCTTTTTCCAGCACGCCACCGGCGGCTTGGACGGCGCCGGCGCCGAGCGAGCCCGCCACGCCCTTCACGGTGTGGGCGAGCCGCTCGGCGGTGCCGCGATCGCCGCTGGCCAGACAGGCGCTGATGCGCG
>CAIUOO010000579.1 GCA_903900795.1 uncultured Gemmatimonadota bacterium
AAATCGCGCGAACGGAAGGGTACATGGAAGGCCGGGTGCCCCTCCACACACTGCGCGCCGACATCGATTACGCCACGAGCACGGCGAAGACCACGTATGGCACCATTGGTGTCAAGGTGTGGATCTTCAAGGGTGAGATCGTGGAAGATCGTCGCGGCAAGACCTACTCGACCGGCAACTGAGGAACTAAGAGATGCTGAGTCCGAAGCGGGTCAAGTTCCGCAAGATGTTCAAGGGCCGCATGACAGGGCTCGCGCACCGTGGATCGGAGGTGTCGTTCGGCACCTTCGGCCTGCAGGCGCTGGAGCCGGCATGGGTCACGAGCCGTCAGATCGAAGCGTGCCGCGTCGCGATGACGCGTCATATCAAGCGTGGCGGTAAGGTGTGGATCCGGATTTTCCCGGACAAGCCGATCACGAAGAAGCCGGCCGAAACGCGCATGGGTAAGGGTAAGGGATCGCCCGAAATGTGGGTGGCGGTGGTGAAGCCGGGCCGAGTGATGTTCGAGATCGAAGGTGTGACGCGGGAACTTGCCGAAACGGCAATGGGCCTGGCCGCCGCGAAGCTTGGCGTGAAGACGAAGTTTGTTGCCCGAGAGGAGGCGGTGACCGAATGAAGAGTGAAGAGATCCGCGCGCTCGCGGACAACGAACTGGTGGCCCGTATCGCCGAACTCGAGGAGGAGCGTTTCCGCCTCAAGTTCCGGAGCGGCACCGAAGCGCTGGAAGAGCCGCTGCGGTTGCGCAGCATCCGCAGGGACATTGCGCGCCTCAAGACGGTGCAGCGCGAGCGTCAGCTCGCGACCCGTGGCCGCTAACCGGAATCCGATCGATGGCTGAGATGAATAACGCGAGCGCCACGCAGCATGGCGCCTCCGACCGGACCGCGCGCAAGGTGCGTACGGGCTTGGTGGTGAGCGATAAGATGGACAAGACGGTGGTGGTGCGCATCGACCGACGGATGCCCCACCCTCAGTATGGCAAGATGGTGACGCGTACTCGGAAGCTGAAAGCGCACGACGAGGAGAACTCGGCGAAGCTGGGCGACTTGGTGCGTATCATGGAGACCCGGCCCTTGTCGAAGGACAAGCGGTGGCGCGTGGTCGAGATCGTCGAACGCGCGCGCTAAGGGGAACTAAACCATGATTCAGCAGGAATCGGTCGTGAAGGTCGCGGACAACAGTGGCGCCAAGCGTGCCCTGGTGATCCGTGTGCTGGGCGGCACGCGCCGTCGCTACGCAGGCCTGGGAGACCGGGTGATCGTGGCGGTGAAGGACGCGCTCCCGAACGGCACCGTGAAGAAGTCCGACGTGGCCAAGGCCGTGGTGGTTCGCACGGTCAAGGAAACGCGTCGCAAGGACGGCAGCTACATCCGTTTCGACGAGAACGCGGTCGTCATCATCAACGACAACGGCGAGCCGAAGGCGACCCGTATCTTCGGTCCCGTGGCGCGCGAACTGCGCGAGAAGCGGTATATGAAGATTGTGTCGCTGGCGCCTGAGGTGCTCTGAGATGCGGAAGAACGTGTACTACAAGACGGACCGTGGACAGCGCCTCGGCGCTGGCCGCCACGCGCTGAAGGCGTCGCGCGAGGTCATCCACGTTACGAAGGGTGATACCGTCCGCATCATGCGCGGCGACGACAAGGGGAAGGAAGGAAAGGTCCTTCAGGTGTACCCCAAGACGGGCCGTATCAAGGTGGAAGGCATCAACATCGTGAAGAAGCACCGCAAGGCGCGTACAGCGGAAGAGACGAGCGGCATCATCGAGATGGCCGCGCCCTTCCACGCGTCGAACGCGATGTTGCTCGATTCGAAGACCGGCAAGCCGACGCGCACGAAGACGCGCATCGACACCGACGGTACGAAGGAGCGCGTCGGCGTCAAGAGCGGTGAAGTCATCCCCCGCGCGCGCTGACCGGAGCATAGCAAATGGCGACCAAGGAAAAGGCCGGCGGAAAGGCCGGCGCGAAGGCAGGTGGTAAAGGTGCCGCGAAGGGCGGAGCCGGAGCCAAGAGTGGCGGCGCGGCCGCGAAGGGTGGCAAGGGTGGCAAGGCGGGCAAGGCGGGACAGCCGCGTCAGGCGATCGACTTCACCAAGCGCGAGCATGCGGGTGCGGGGCTGCCGGTGGCGGCGCCGCGTTTGCAGGCGCATTACATGAACGTCGTGCGCGGGGCCTTGGCCACGCAGTTCGGCTTCACGAATGGGCATCAGATTCCGTCGCTGTCGAAGATCGTGGTGAACTGCGGTGTCGGTGAAGCGGTGAAGCAGCCGAAGCTGCTCGACGTGGTGGTCGAGGAGTTGGCGCTGATCACGGGCCAGAAGCCGGTGCGTCGCAAGGCGAAGAAGTCGATCTCGAACTTCGGCCTGCGCGAAGGCCAGGAAATCGGTGCGTCGGTGACGCTCCGTGGCGCGAAGATGTGGGAGTTCCTCGACCGGTTTGTGACGGTGTCTGTCCCGCGTATCCGCGACTTCCGCGGCCTCGGCACGAAGTCGTTTGACGGTCGTGGCAACTACACGATCGGCATCAAGGAGCAGATGATCTTTCCTGAGATCAACTACGACATGGTGGAGCAGATTCACGGCATGGACATCACGTTCGTGACGACGGCCGAGAAGGACGCGCATGCAATGGCGCTCCTGCATCAGCTGGGCATGCCGTTCCGCGGCGACGACAAGCCGGTGATTCCCAAGGTGGCGCAGCCGGCGGCCTCTGTGGCCGCCGCCTAAACCGGATATAACGACATGGCAAAGACGAGCAAGCTGGCCCGCAACGCGCAACGCAAGGAACTGGTGGCCCGATACGCCACCAAGCGCGCTGCCCTCAAGGCCATCATCCAGAATCCGAAGAGCACGGGCGAAGAGAAGTTGGCCGCCGTGAACGCGCTGCATAAGCTGCCGCGTGATTCATCGGCGACCCGCGTACGCAACCGCTGCAACATGAGCGGCCGTCCGCGCGCGTTTCTCCGCCACTTCGGCCTCAGCCGCATCGCGCTCCGAGACATGGCCCTGAACGGCCTCATTCCCGGCGTGCGCAAGGCGAGCTGGTAGCAGGATCGGATCGGTCGCAGGTGCAGAGTTCAAGCTGGCGAGTTGTGGCTGAGCCCCGGCCCGCTATCTTGAAAGGCTGCACCTGTCGCTGATTTTTACTATTCACTTCCTACAGGTCCCCGGCGCGGCCGGCGGATACCCTAGGAGAACTCAGAGAGCATGAGCCTCAACGACCCTATTGCCGACATGCTGACGCGCATTCGCAACGCGTGTGCGTCCAAGCACCGCCGCGTCGACATGCCGTTGTCAAAGATGAAGCTCGAGATCGCGCGGATCTTGAAGGAGAGCAACTTCATCCAGGATTACCGTACCGTCGAGAACGAAGACGGGAAGCCTTTGCTTCGTGTGATCCTCAAGTACGCGCACGGCGGCCAGTCGGTGATCCGACAGACGAAGCGCGTCTCTACGCCGGGCCTTCGCAAATACGTTGGTGCGCAGGAGATCCCGCGAGTCCGTAACGGCCTCGGCATGGCGATCCTCAGCACGTCGAAGGGCATCATGTCCGACCGTGAAGCGCGTTCCTCGAATACCGGGGGCGAGCTGCTCGCCTTCGTCTGGTAAGGAGACGCAACGATGTCACGTATCGGCAAGCGCCCCATCCCGGTTCCGGCCGGGGTCACGGTGGCGATCGACGGGTCCAAGATCAGTGTGAAGGGTCCGAAGGGTGAGCTGTCCCGTGTGCTCCCCGCGGACATGATCATTTCGCACGAGGGCAGTGAACTGCTCGTGAAGCGTCCGACCGATGAAGAGCGCCACAAGGCGCTGCACGGTCTCACGCGCACGCTCGTCGCGAACATGGTGGAAGGGGTCACGACGGGCTTCAAGAAGGTCCTCGAGATCACCGGTGTCGGTTACAAGGCCGAGATCAAGCCGTATGGCGCGCTGTTGTCGCTCGGCTATTCGCATCAGATCGAGTATAAGGCGCCGGAAGGCGTGAAGATCACCGCCACGACGCCGACGGTTGTCGTCATCGAAGGCGCGAGCAAGGAGCTTGTCGGCCAGAGTGCCGCCGAGATTCGCAGCTTCCGCAAACCCGAGCCGTACAAGGGCAAGGGCGTGAAGTATCAGGGTGAAGTTATCCGGCGTAAGGCCGGTAAGGCGGGAGGCAAGTAATGGCCAAGATCGCGATCCCGCGTACGAATGCAGAGCGGCGTAAGCGCCGGCACCTGCGCGTGCGCAAGGCAGTGAGCGGGTCCGCGGAGCGTCCGCGTCTCGTGGTATTCCGTTCGCTGAAGCACATCTACGCCCAGATCGTGGACGACGTCACGCAGCGTACGCTGATGACCGTTGGCGACGAAGGGATGAACGGCACGAAGTCGGAGCGTGCACTCGCCGTCGGCAAGCAGGTTGCTGAGAAGGCGAAGGCGGCCGGCATCGCGAAGGTCGTCTTCGACCG
>CAIUOO010000580.1 GCA_903900795.1 uncultured Gemmatimonadota bacterium
ACCACGCTCGCCACCACGGCGCTGCGTGAGGGGGCGCCCGCCGACAACGGCGATCCGACCGCCCGCCGCGGACTCAGCGCCGACAGCGCCAAGCGCAACATCCAGTGGAATCCCATCGGCACCGGCCTGCTGTACGTGCAGTCCGGCAAGGTCGTGCACTGGCGCGCGCCGTTCGGCGCCAACGACACCACGGTGCTCTATCGGGGCAGCGCGCAGTTGGGTACGGTGCTGTACAGCAGCGACAGCAGCACGATGTTCGTGACCGATAGCGGGGCGACGATCGCCGTGCGCGTGAAGGATCCGACCAAGCGCTACAACCTCGGTCGCACGGTCACGCTCCCGGCCGCCATCGCGGGCTTCGGCGGCGGTGGTGGTGCGGGCCGCGGCGCCGCCGACTCCACGCAGGGAACGGTGCTGCTCCGAACAGCGGCCGGCGGACGGCGCTACGTGCTGATGGCCAAGGACGGCAAGTCGATCGCCCTCTCGGGCACACGCGCCTACGGCGCCAAGTGGGCCACGCAGGCGCCGCGTCCGTGGGTGGACAAGCTCGACATCGAGTCGAAAGCCCGCACGCGCGTGATGGACAGCCCGGCCACCATGTACGAAGAGTTCGTCGCCCCGCTCGACGATGACGTCTCGCAGTTCATCGTGACGCGTGAGTCGAACACCACGATCAGCGACGCCTGGCTGCGCACCGCCGGCAGCGCAGACGCCAAGAAGCTCACCACCAATCTCGACGTCGCCCCGGAAGTCACCGGTGCGCAGTTCAAGCGGTTCGAAGTCACACGTCCGCGCGACGGCACCAAGTTCTGGGTAGAAGTCACCCTGCCCCGCGACTGGAAGCCGGGCACCAAGCTCCCGGGCGTGATCTGGTTCTATCCGCGCGAGTTCAGCAGCGCGCAGGACTACGAGCGCTCGCGCTATGTCACCAACATCAACAAGTTCCCCGAAGTCCCGTCGGCGCGTCCGGCCACCGCCACCAAGCTGTGGGTGAGTCAGGGCTACGCGTTCATCGAACCCGACATCCCGATTTTCGGCGATGCCGGCAAGATGAACGACAACTACACGCGCGACCTCAAGGAAAACCTCGATGCCGTGCTCGACGCCGTGGTGGAAGCCGGCTTCGTGGATCGCGACAAGATGGGTATCGGCGGTCACAGCTACGGCGCCTTCAGCACGGTGAACGCGCTGTCGCTCATGCCGAACTTCAAGGCGGGCATCGCCGGCGACGGCATGTACAACCGCACGCTCACGCCGTTCGGATTCCAGAGCGAGCGTCGCAATTTCTATCAGGCGCAGGACACGTACCTCGACATGTCGCCGTTCCTGCGGGCCGACAAAATCGCCGGCGCCCTCCTGCTGTATCACGCCATCGAAGATCAGAATCAGGGCACCGATCCCATCAGCTCGCGTCGCATGTTCCTGGCGCTGCAGGGACTCGGCAAGCAGGCGGCGTTGTACATGTACCCGTACGAAGACCACAGCGTGGCCACGTACGCCAGCGACCTGGATCTGTGGGCGCGTTGGGTGGCGTGGATGGACACCTACGTGAAGAACCCGAAGCCGGCGCAGGCCAAGGCGGCGCTCGTTCCGTAGGTTTAGGTGGTGACCACGCCACCGCCTCCGCATTACGTCGCCAGCGCCGCCGACTTCCGGCGCTGGCTCGAAACCCACCACGACGCGCACCGCGAGCTCGTGGTGGGTTTTCACAAGGTGGGCACCGGTACGCCGTCGATGACGGGCGCGATTCCATTCGGCAACAGCAAGCATCGTAAAGCCGCGCCACGCGGACGTTGCGTCGGAATCGCCCGTCGCGCAACGGAACGGTGACGGTCCGCAGCCGAGTCGGACGTATGCTCGGCGCTCCCCGGTCTCGGAGCGCGCATGCCCGATGCGGCGCCGGCGGCGCGCGGCGTCTACCAACCCCGACGGCCCCAGGCTTCGCCGCTCTTTCGGCTGGTGTCGGATCATCTGCAGCGCCTGCAGACGGCCTACGACGAGCGCTTCGCGCGCGAGTACGGCCCGTGGCGCCCCGTGGTCGCACAGGTCGCCGACACGTTCCTCGCCTGCGGCGGCCTCGACCACGGGTTCGCGCGTATTCGCTGTGACGACTGTACGCACGAATACCTGCTCGCGTTCTCGTGTAAGTGCCGCTACTTCTGTCCGAGCTGTCACGCCAAGCGGTTGGCGATCTGGACGCAGTGGCTGGACACGACACTGCTGGCGCCGGTGCCGCACCGCCAAGTGGTGCTCACCATCCCCAAGCGGCTCCGCGCCTACGGTCTGTACCGCCGACGCCTGCTCGGCGAGATCGCCCGCGTCGCCGCCCGCACCGTGACCGCCGCCATTCGCACGCTGACCGGCGAGCGCGACCTCGCCGTGGGGATCGTCGCCTGCCTGCAGACGCACGGCTCCCGGGCGAACTGGCATCCGCACCTGCACCTCCTCGTCACCGACGGCGGCTTCCGGCTAGATGGCACCTTCGTCTCATGGCCCGCCCACGACACGGCGCGCTTGACCGAGGCGTTCCGCCGCGCCGTACTCCGGCTCTTCGTGCGCCTCGAGCTGTTTGATGAGGAGCAGGCCGCCGGCATGCTCACCTGGCCGCACTCGGGGTTCCACGTCCACACCGCCGTGTGGGTGGGCCCCTACGGGTGCCCGAGGACGATCGCGCGTTCGCGTCGCGCCTCGCGCGCTACTGCGCGCGGAATCCGGTCGCGCTGGAGCGGCTGACGTATGACCGGGCCGCGACGGCGGTCACGTACCGGTCGGACAAGTCCGACGGACCCACGGCGGGCACGGAGACCGTGGACCCGCTGGAGTTTCTGGCCCGGGTGCTGGTGCACATCCCCGATCAGGGCCACGTCACCACGCGGTACTACGGCTGGTATGCCAACCGTCCGCGGGGCATGCGCCAAAAGGCGGCGCCGACCGGAGCCGACGGGCCGCCCGCCATCGTCCCCGCGCCACGGCTGGCGCCAACCGAGGCCAGTCGCCGCTGGGCGGCCCTCCTCCAGCAGATCTTCGAGGTCGACCCGCTCGCCGCCCATCGGTCGGTGCTCGCGCGGTCGGTGATCGCACTCTATACTCGGG
Source organism: uncultured Gemmatimonadota bacterium (assembly GCA_903900795.1). Classification (GTDB taxonomy): domain Bacteria; phylum Gemmatimonadota; class Gemmatimonadetes; order Gemmatimonadales; family Gemmatimonadaceae; genus Gemmatimonas. The sequence continues at coordinate 3,094 of CAIUOO010000580.1, forward strand.
TGACCCCGATTCAATTTCCTATCCGGAGAGCTGCTTCGCCACACGCGAAGTCGAGTGCCTCGCGAAACATCGCTTTGCCACGCATACCGAGGCCCGCCTCACGGTCTTCCGCTCCATCGAAGGCTGATACAACGCGCATCGGCGGCACGCCGCGCGTGGTCAGCGGTCCCCGTTGGCCGTTGAGCAGGCGCATGTCGTACAATGCTTCGGGGCTGAAAAACCCAACCCCACTGGCTCCATAAAAGTGGGTCAAGTTCACATGCTGGACGACCTTCTTGCTCGATCCCATGTGCCACCTCCGCCCCAAAACTCGGGCGAGTCAGGGGTCCACGAAATCGGGTCAAGTCCAGTCTGCTCGGCCCGACCGCATTGAAATTCCTGTCGTGAGGGGTGAGAATCACCGCAACAATATGAGTCCGCGCGCCGGGCAACCAGGCGACATACGACTGCTCGACCCCTGTCGAGAGATCCCTGAAAGACCGACCGGCAGCGTGACCCGCACGTTGGACCCGGACGTTGGACCCGCACCGCACTCTGAAATCACACATCCACTGGAATCCCTCATGCCCCGCCGAGCGAAGTCCCGCAGGTCGTTCGCCCATGTTGGCCGACAGCTGTTGTTGCTGATGCTGAGCAGCGGAGCGTCGATGCTCGACGTGGCGCCGCTTCCTGCACAGGCCACGGCGTCCGTCGGCGCTGCGATGTCCGGACGCGGCGCGCCGCAGGTGAGCGCGTCGGACTACGCCCGCGCGGAGGCACTGATTGGATGGAACGCGCGCGAGCTCGTGGTCGATGACGCGGTTGCGCCACGCTGGATACCTGGCAATCGCTTCTGGTATCGCAACCGCGGCGTGCGCGGATACGAGTTTCTGCTTGTTGACGCGACCACCGGCGCGAAACGTCCGCTGTTCGACAATGCACGCCTTGCCGCCGAGCTGTCACAGCGCGCCGATACGGCATAC